>CAIYXO010000041.1 GCA_903930165.1 uncultured Verrucomicrobiota bacterium
CCGCGGCCCCGGCCAGCCCGGTGGCACCGCCCGCCTCGCGGACGGCGTAGGCCGGGAGCCAGGTGGCCGGTTCCTCGCGGAGGTCCGGCGGCCGGGTTCCGCGCAGGAGCCGGATCCATTCCCACACCGCCGAGAGCACCACCAGGCCTGCGAAGGAGAGGAAGACCCCTGTCACGGCGACGTCGAGCCCGTTGTTGAAATGCTGAGCGCGGTTCGCGCGAAGCGCCTTCACCGCGGTTTCGCGGGTGGCCTCGGTTGCGGCGGCGACCGCGGCCTCCAGCGCGGGGCGGTTGGATTCCAGGACCTGCATCGTGGCCAGGAAGCCGATGCGGGGCGACGGGTGGAAGATCTTCTGCCAACCGGCGGTGAAGGTCACCGAGAGCAGCCAGAGAAGGGGGATCAGGGTCACCAAGGCGACCACCGGGGTACCGCGGCGGACGATGGCACCGGTCTCGTCGGGCTTCCCGTCGACCCAGCCGGCGAGGGCGCGCTTGAGCAGGATCGTGGTGGCGAGGACGAGGGCGATGGCGGCGAGGAGCTGGTTGGCGATGCCGAAGAGGGGCCAGAGGGAATTGATCCCGCCGAGGGGATCCCGGACCCCCTGGATGAGGAACCATCCCCAGCCTGCGACCACGAGCGCGCTGGCAAGGGCGCCGGCGGCGCCGGACCGGACGTTGCCGAGCGGCTTCCAGAGGTGTCCGAGGACGTCCTGGAGCAGGTAGCGGCCGACGCGGGTGCCGGCGTCGAGGGTGGTCAGGATGAACAGCGCCTCGAACATGATCGCGAAATGGTACCAGAGGTCGAGCCAGCGGCCCTGGGTCACCTGGGAGAAGATGTTGGCCATGCCCACGGCGAGCGTCGCCGCGCCGCCGGTGCGGCCGTAGAGCGACTTCTCGCCGACCTCGGCCGCGAGGCGGTCCATGGAGGCGGGATCGAGGTGGAACCCCGTCGCGGCGATCTTCGCGGCGGTGTCGGCGGCGATCGCCGCGGCGTCCGCCCCGGCGCCCTTCACGTTCATGGCGAGGTAGACGCCGGGCTCGAGCGTGCAGGCGGCGATGAGGGCCATGATCGCGACCAGCGACTCGAGCAGCATGGCGCCATAGCCGACCGGGCGCGCGTAGGACTCGCGGGTGAGGATCTTCGGCGTGATGCCGCTGGAGATCAGTGAGTGGAATCCGCTGATGGCGCCGCAGGCGATGGTGATGAAGCAGAACGGGAAGAGTTTCCCGGCGACGACGAGGCCGGAGCCGTCGATGAAGCGCGTCACCGCGGGCATCTGGAGCTTCGGCAGCACCAGGAGCACGCCGGCGGCGAGGGCGACGATCGTGCCGAGCTTCATGAACGTGCTGAGGTAGTCGCGCGGGGCGAGCAGCAGCCAGACCGGCAGCACGCTGGCGGCGAATCCGTAGACGATGATCATCCAGGCGATGGGTTCCGCCTTGAAGGTGAACAGGGCCGCGGCGGCGGGATGGGAATGCACCCATTGACCGCCCCAGACGGCGGCGACGAGTAGGAGCACACCGAGGATGGAACCTTCCAGCGTGCGGCCGGCGCGGACGAAGCGCAGGTAGACTCCGAGGAGCAACGCGATCGGGATGGTGGCGCCGACGGTGAACACGCCCCACGGGCTTTCGGCGAGGGCCTTGACCACGATCAGGCCGAGCACCGCGAGGAGGATCACCATGATGGCGAGGATCGCGACCAGGGCGAGCCCGCCGGCGAAGGAGTTCAGCTCCTCCTTCACCATCTGGCCGAGCGACCGGCCGTTGCGCCGCATGGAGGCGAAGAGGATCAGGAAGTCCTGCACGGCGCCCCCGAGCACCACGCCGATCAGGATCCAGAGCGTGCCGGGAAGGTAGCCGAACTGCGCCGCCAGCACCGGACCCACCAGGGGACCCGGTCCCGAGATCGCGGCGAAGTGGTGTCCGAAGACGATCCACCGGTTCGTCTTCACGAACTCCCGGCCGTCCTCATGCACCTCGCAGGGCGTGGCGCGACGGTCGTCCAGCATCAGGACCCGGGCTGCGATCCACTTGGAATAGAACCGGTATCCGATGGCGTAGGTGCAGAGCGCGGCGACGAGCAGGTACGCCGAGCTCACCGGCTCATCGCGTCGGGTGGCCAGCACCCAATAGGCGCCGGCCCCCAGTCCGGAGACGAGGATCCAAGGCAACCAACGCAGGAAGGGCGGCATGGCCGCAGCCTAGAACAGGCGCGGACCCGGTGTCATTGGGCACCTGCGGCGAGACGCGGGAGGGATTCCATCCGTTCCCGCATCGCGTCCGTCCAGCCTTCGGTCAGGTAGCGGTAGAGCCATCCGCGCGCCCGCGACAGGCGCCGGTAGGAGGCCGCGAGGTCGAGGACCATGGTGATCCGGCGATTGGGGCAGTTGAGCTCGCCGACGTCGTGGGTGGCGACGGTCTCGAACCCGAGGACCCGGGAATGGAACGCGAAGGGACTGTGCGTCTCGCCCTCGAACACGTCGGTGATGTAGTGGGTGAACCCGCGTTGGACCGTCTCACGGACGGCCTCGCGCATGAGCGCAGTCGCGACGAGCACGTTGCCGCGTTGGTCCGGGGACACGGCGAAGCGCCCGATCTCGGCGATGCGGGAGTTGCGGATGAACTGGTCGAGGTCGAGGTCGGTGCGCTCCAGCTTGAAGCCGTACTGGGCGTACAGGTCGAGAGGCGGCGCGTAGAGGACCCGGAGGACCCCGACCGGTTGGCCTTCCAGACGGACGACGAACCACGAGATGTCCGGGGAAGTCAGGTCCGACGAGGCCACCAGCCGGTTGTCGTCGGCGATCCAGTTCTTCTCGTCGCGGTAGGTGCTGCGCATGACGGCGAGGGCCTGCTGGCGCCCCCACTCGTCTTCCACGCGGAGGACGTCAAGGTGTCGGTTCATCGTCGGTTCGGGTTCTCGGGTTTTCGGGTGACCATGCCTTTCCGCAGAGGGTCGAGATGGTGCCCAGGATCCGGGCGTTCCAGGCCAGGAGGTCCCGGCGGTTGGGTGAGGGGAGATCGGGAGGGGTGAGGGGTTCGCCGATGTGGACCTCGAAGGATTCGAGGTCGCGGATCGGGCCGAGCCCGTGACCACCACGGAAACGCAGACCCACCGGCACCACGGTCGCACCGCACTCGAGGGAAAGGCGCGCGGCGCCACCGAGTCCCCGCAGCATCCGGTTCCGATCCCGGTGCGCGGTGCCTTCGGGGAAGATCCCGACGCGCCTGTGCTGTCGGAGGAGCAGGGCCGCGCGCTCCATCGGGGGCGGCACGTCGTCGAACCAGCGACGGATGAAGTTCAGCCAGCGGGGCCGAAGATCCTTGCGCACGACCACGATGGGCTCGTTCAACGACAGGATCCACCCGAGCACCGGGATCACGATGAAGTTCCAGTCGGCGAGGAAGTGCACGTTGCGTCCTCGGCCGAGGAACGTCAGCAGGGCGGGCAGGATGACCGCTTCCAGGCGCTGGTTGTGGTTCGCCGCGAAAACCAACGGGCCGGACAGGGTCGCCATGGTCTCCGCGCCGTGCACACCCCGGATTCGGGACCGGAAGGTCAGAAGCACCATCCGTATCGTCCACCGCAAGGCGCGCCGGTCGTGGAGATGCGGCAGCGGTCGGAACAGGATCTCGCGAACGGTCAGGAATCGCGTCGAAGACGGATCGGACCGGAAGGAGGTGTTCCCGGTCTTCGAAGACGTCGTTGTCGTCGC
>CAIYXO010000042.1 GCA_903930165.1 uncultured Verrucomicrobiota bacterium
CGACTCCGCCGCCGAATGCGGCGCCTCCGACGGCCGCCCCGCCGACGGCCAGCGCCGCCCGTTCCGACGCGCCTCCGGCCGCCGGTGGCGGTGTCGGCAACTTCTTCCAGGCCGAGGCCAGGAAGCCGGATGCCGCCCCGGTCCGCGCCATCCAGGGCAAGCCGGGCACGGGTGCGGGCAACCTCGACGCGAACAAGTCCACGGCCTCGGCGACAGCGAGCCGTTCGGCTTTCGACGCGGCATCGACCAAGCCCAGCACCATCGCGGCGGTGCTCGAGGACCGTAAGTCCGCCGCGGCCGCCCAGGAGGCGGTCAGCTCCGAGCAGATCGCCCGGACCGGCGGCGGCGACGCCTCCCAGATCACCACGCGGATCACCGGTGTCGTGGCGACGGACAACAAGCAGATCGTCGTCCGTGGGCTCAACGACCGCTACAACGTGGCGACGCTCAACGGCACCGAGCTTCCGAGCGCGGATCCCCGTCGTCGGGCGCCCCAGTTGGACCTCATCCCGTCGGCCATGATCGACCGGGTGGTGGTGAGCAAGACCTTCACCCCGGACCTGCAGGGCGGTTTCGCCGGCGGCGCGGTGAACATCGTGACCAAGAGCTTCCCGGCGAAGCGGTTCACGACCGTCAGCCTGGGCACCGGCGTCAATTCCGAGTCGTCCTTCAACGGCGGCTTCCTGACCTCGCCCGGCGGGGCCACGGACTGGCTGGCGATGGACGACGGCACCCGCGAGCTTCCGTCGGAGGCGCTGATCGACTTCAACACCCTGGCCCGTGAGGCGGAGCGTCCGTGGCGGGTGAACACCGAGCAGACCTTGGGCGCGCAGCGGTTGGGGTATGCGACCCAGATCCAGACGGCCCTCCAGTCCTTCAACAACTCGAACTTCGCGCCGGGGACCGGCGCGCCGGGTCCGAACTCCAACTTCACCCTCTCCAGCGGAGACACGACCTGGCTCTTCGGGCGCCGTTTCGGCTGGTTCGGAACGTTGACCCACGACCGGCGTTTCCAGTTCTACGACGACGCCTTCCGCGGCCGCTACGCCTACGGCGTCGATCCCAACGACGGCGGGCCGCTCACCCGGACCTCGGAGTTCGTCCGCGACCAGTCCACAGCGGACGTCTCCTGGGGCGCCGTCGCCAGTGGGGCCATGGAACTCCTGCCCGGGCATGAGCTCTCCATCAGCTTCCTGCACAACCAGAGCGCCCAACAGATCGACATCGAGGAGAACGGCCAGACGATCGACCAGTTCGATCCGGGCAGCTCCGCCCGCTCCAGGATCTACCAGATCTCCTACCGCGAGCGATTCCTCCGCAACGTCCAGTTCAAGGGCCGCCACGAGTTCCGAGAACTCGCGGGCTCCCAGCTCGACTGGAGCTACTCGATGTCCTCCACGGCCGAGGATTCCCCGGACGAGCGCATCTTCCCGTTGATCTACGAGCGCAACGCCGCCGGAAACTTCAACATCATCGCCCAGTCCGCCGAGCTGCCGAACATCAACCAGCCCGCGCGCTTCTTCCGGAATTCCAAGGATCAGAACAGCAATTTCCGCGCGGACCTCACCGTTCCCTTCACCCCGGGCAACGGTCTGGAGAGCTCGCTGAAGTTCGGTGTGAACGCCCTGGAATCGGAGCGGACGCTCCGGCAGTCGCTGTTCGAGTACTCGGTGCCGCAGAACACCGGTTCCGGACAGACCGACATCGCCGGCTACGCCAACTCGATCCTCGGATTCCAGGGAAGCCAGTTCACCACCAACTTCAGCGGGTCCGGCGCCAACCGGCGCGCCGCCTACATCTTCCCGCGGGATCTGCCCTCCTTCCTCCGCGGGGGGTTGCCGTTCGACGGATACGGCTACGACGGAACCCAGACGATTCCGGCCGCCTACGGCATGACCGATTTCTTCGTCGCCCCTTGGCTCCGCCTGATCGGCGGCGCGCGCGTCGAGAAGACCGAGCTCAACGCCGAGGTGCTTCCGCGAAGCGGCATCATAGGGTCGGTCACGTCGGGTCGCATCGAGACCACGGACGTCCTGCCGTCCCTGTCCGCGGTCTTCCCGGTGACCTCCAACCTGAACGTCCGGGCCAGTTGGTCGCAGACGGTGGCGCGCCCCACCTACCGCGAGTTCGCCCCCTTCGAGTACTACGACACGGCGGACGGCCTCGCCTACCGCGGCAACGCCAACCTCCGGCGCACCCAGATCGAGAACTACGACGCGCGGGTCGAATGGTTCCCGCGGCCCGGCGAACTGCTCTCGCTCGCCTACTTCCACAAGAACCTCACCGATCCGATCGAGCCGTTCATCGCGGACAACGCCAACGGCATCGTCAGCTTCACCAACAACCCGACCGCGATCGTGCGCGGACTCGAGTTCGAGGCCCGGAAGAACCTCGCTTCCGTGGATCCGCTGCTGTCCCCGTTCACGATCGGCGGGAACTTCGCCTACATCGACTCGCTGGTGGATGTCTACTACCCGTCCGGCGCCGGCGTCGCGCTCTACCAGCGTCCGCTGTTCGACCAGCCGGAATACATCCTCAACGCGGACATCACCTGGGAATCCGCCCGGCTGGGCAGCTCAGTGACGCTGAACTTCGCCAAGAGCGGCGAACGGCTCGCCGTCGACGGCGGCCAGGGAGGCCCGAACATCTACGAACAGACCGTCGACACCCTCGACGTCTTCATCAACCAGAGGGTCGGCCGCTGGAAGCTGCGCTTCGCGGCCCGCAACCTCCTCGATCCGGACGTCCGGCAGATCCTGGTCAACGACCTGGGCTCCTCGCAGGAACGCTACGGGGACGCCTACGTCTTCCGGAGCTACCGTCGCGGCATCACCTACTCGGTCTCGATCTCGACCGACTTCTGAGCGGTGGCCGCGTGCCTTCGGCCGGCCGTGTCCATTGGCGCGGCCGGCTTTCCATTTTCCGGGCCCGAACCTCGTCGGATGCTACAGGCGGGCATCCAGGGCCCCGAAGTGTCACGCAATCCCGATTCCTTTGACACATTTCCGTCACCTGAGGCCGCTCAAATGCTCCGGATCCGGGTTCTGAATCTTCCGGGTCCAAACACATTACGGAAATGAAACAACTCCACTCCAGCCGAGCGTTCTCGGCGATCCTGGCGGCACTGGCGATGCTGGCCGGTCCAGCCCTACGGGCAGCCACCAACGAGGTCAGCGGCTACCTGTATGGGACGCACAACTGGATAGCGACGAACACGTACATCCTGAAGGGGTTCACGTACGTGATGGGCAACGCGGTGCTGAACATCGAGGCTGGCACGGTGGTGAAGGGCGTGAGCGGAAGCGGGACGTCGTCGAGCGCGGCGAACGACTTCGGGACTCTGTTCGTGTGCCAGGGCGGAAAGCTGAACGCGCTGGGCACGGCGAACA
>CAIYXO010000043.1 GCA_903930165.1 uncultured Verrucomicrobiota bacterium
GCGTGACCGACTATTTCGTCATCGCCACCGGAACCAGCGAGCCGCACCTGCGTGCGATCGAGAACGAGCTCCTCCGCGGCCTCCTCGACGACCTCGGCCTGAAGCCCAACCAGAGCGAGGGCTCCGCCCAGTCGAATTGGATCGTCGTGGACTACTTCGACGTGATCGTCCACCTGATGAAGCCCGACGTCCGGGAGCACTACGACCTCGAGGGGCTCTGGGCCGACGCGGCGCAGGTGAAGCCCCCGGCGCCGCGCAAGAAGGCGGTCCGGAAGACCGACGAGGTCTGATTCCCGGGTTTCGCCGGGAATCGCGTCGTTGTTTTTCCCTCGGAGACGCCGAGACGCGGAGGGGCGAAACAACCAAGGGTGCCAAGGGACACCGACGCCTGTCGCCCGACGCCGGCTCCACTCGCGTGCGGTCGGTCCAAGATCCGACTGGCGGACGGCGGCTCAGTCGTTGGCGGGTGGGAGGGCATGGCGACGGAGGTCGTCGAGTTCGACGAATTCCAACGCCGAGATGTGGCAGGCCTCCAAGCGGACCGAGGGTGCGACGCCGGCGTCCAAGGCTTCCTTCCAGCGCTCGACACACAGGCACCAGAGGTCACCCGGCCCCAGGCCCTGAAACCCGAACTCAGGCCTTGGGGTGACCAGGTCGTTTCCACGCATCATGGAGAAGGCGAGGAACTCCGTGGTCATCTGGGCGCAGACGGTGTGGAGCCCGCGGTCCTCGGGGCCGGTGCGGCAGAACCCGTCCCGGTAGAATCCGGTGACCGGATCCTGGCAACAGGGGACGAGCTTTCCTCCGAGAACATTGGACGGCATGGGGCAGACCGTCGGATCGAACCTCCGTGAATGCAACCTCACGGACAGACACAGCGAGGCAAGACGCCGTCTCGCCCCCTGCTCCTTGCTCCCGGCTTCTCCTCGGTTCCACCGGGATCAATCCGCGACATCCTCGGGGATCGATTCCCCGGTCCGCTTGGGTTTCCAGCGGGATATCTCGGGCAGTAGGAGCAGGCTGGAGGCGAGGATCATGCCGGCCGCGATCCAGCCCATCCGGGACGGGGCGATGGTCTGGACGGCGTGAAATGCGGCCAGCGGGGCGAGGACTCCGCGGATGCCCGTCAAGAAGGTGTGGACCGACATGTAGTCGGTGACGTGTTCCGGTGGAGCCACTTTCGTGACCCACAGGCCCCACGCAACGTCGCCGCCTGCGGTGGAGATTCCGTACAGGGCTGCCGCCACGAGAAGGCCCGTCGGCGAGTCGCTCACGAAGAAGGCGCCGATTCCCACGGCGAACCCGATGTTCAACGTCGCGCGCAGGGCGAAGAAGTTCATCCGGTCGAAGAGACGGCCCCACACCGGGCTCATGACCAGGCGTGCCGCGTTGGGGATCACCAGCGTGTAGAAGGCGATCTCCGTGGCGCCGAGGGCGAGTCCATGGCGGGGATTGCCGAGGTACTCGACCCGCATGGGAATCATGGCGAGGTTGGCGAAGCCCATCAGCATCCATGCGATCAGGGCGCTGCGGAAGACGGGGTCGGTACGGAGGAAGCGCAATGCGCGCAGGGGATGCCCGCCGACGTCGGACCGGAGGGGTGCCGAGGGGATCCTGCTGACCGCCCATGCGGCGCCGAAGTAGGCGAGGGCGAACAGTCCGCAGAGGATCCGCCAGCGGCCCGGCACCTTCATCACGTAGGCGGTCACCCGGAACAGCTTGATCCCGAGCGCCGACGCCACGCCCCCGAGGTGGGGTTCCAGGATCTGTCCGCCGAGCCAGCCGAAGACCATCGCGGCGGCGATCCGGATCATGAAGGCGTTCGAGTAGAGCTTTCCGCGGCGAGGCTCCGGATAGTTGTCGTGGTAGACCTGCGTCATGAGCGGGATCGCGCAGGTCGTCGCGGTGAGCGCCAACAGGGAGGCCAAGGCGAAGAACTTCGGATTCGGATAGACGCCGAGCGCCAGGCAGCAGATTCCGCCGAGGAAGAGCAAACGTCCCACGACCTCGGTCGGGCGCATTCCCAACCAGCGGGCGAGGTTGACCAACACCGGGGAGAGCAGGAGGCCGACCGAAGTGCCGCCGGCGATCATCGCCTTCCACAGCGGCCCGAGGTCGAACTGCCGGGTTGCGATGAGCAGGAGGAAGGTGTTGCCGGCGGTCTCGATGACGCCCGCGAAGAGGGAACGCCAACGTTCCTGGCGGTAGGTGATCCTTTCGCGGGTGGTGGCGTCCACGGTCCGATTGAAGCGGCTCCGGGCCGTAAATCCCAAGGCGAACTTGGATGGATTTCCGTGGGAAGCGGGATCCGGGCCACATCCCTGTTAGCACTTTTGTTGCCGGCCGGAACCGGATAGGGTCGGCATGTCAAATGTCCGCCGGTCTCCATCTCAGCCAGCGTCTGTCCCAGCAGATGGTGCTGTCGCCGCAGCTCCAGCAGTCGCTGGCGCTGTTGCAGGCGCCGGTCCTGGAACTGAAGGCCATGGTGGAGCAGGAACTCCAACAGAACCCGGTCCTCGAGGAGCTTGCCGCCATCGAGGCGGACGCCGACATCAAGGAATCCAAGGCCGAGGCCGAGGCGACGGCCGCGGATCCCGCCGAGCCTCCCGAGGACCTCCGCTTCGATCCGGCCACCGAGAAGCCGTCCGACGAGCCGGTCGACAAGTTCGCCGAGGACATGCAGAAGCTCCTCAAGATGGACGAGGAGTGGCGCGAGGTGTTCGCCCAGACCAATTCCATCAACCGGGCCACCGAGGAGGACGAGGAGCGGCGTCAGCACATGTTCGACTCGCTGACCACCGGAACCTCGCTTCAGGAGCATCTGCTCGAGCAGGTGCGTTTCTCTGAGCTGCGTCCCGACCAGCTGCAGGTGGCGGAGCTGATCATCGGCAACATCGACGACCGCGGCTACCTCACCTCGAAACCCGAGGAACTGACCTTTTCCACCGGCGTGCCGACCGACCAGATCCAGGAGGTGCTCCAGGTGATCCAGGCGTTCGAACCCGCCGGTGTCGCCGCCAGGGACCTCCGCGAATGCCTGATGCTCCAGATGGAGCGCGCCGGCCGGACCGAGGACGTGGAGTACCTGATGCTCCGCGACTACATGGACGAACTCGGCAAACGCCGGTTCCCGGAGATCGCCCGCCAGCTCGGGATCACGCCGGCGGAGGCCCAGGACGCGGCGGCCCGCCTGGCCCGTCTCGATCCGAGACCGGGGTCGGACTTCAGCTCGTCCGCCCAGCAGTACGTCGTTCCCGAACTCGCGGTCCAGAAGACGCGCGTCGTCGACGACAGCCCAGACGTCCTGCCGGAGGACATCGAGGATCCCGAATCCCTCGCGGACACCCTGTGCGAGCCCGACGACGAGGTGGCCCGGATGGTGCGGGGGCGCCTGTCGATCGACGTGCGGAAGGCCCTCGAGAACTGGCGTCACAGCGGCATCCGCGACCTGCCGCGGCCCCTGTTGGAAGGCATCGCCGCCGACCTGACCCGGATGGTCCGTGGGGAGGAGCTGCTGTTCGACGCCGAGCTGCTGCAGCGCGTCTCCCTGAGCACCGCCGCGCGTCGCAAGCTGGAGGGGTACCTCGCCGCACCGCAGCCGGCGATCGCTTCGTCGAATCCCGGCTCGCCATTCGCCGCCGAGGCTGCCGCGCCGCCCGAATCGTCCGACATCGCGCCCGACGCGTCGACGGAGCCGGAGCCCCCGGCGGAGCCCGAATCCATGACCCGGGCGCGGGCGAACCGTTGGCTGCTCGGGGACTTCCTGCCGCTGGCGGAGAAGCGGGAACGCATGGACTTCACCGTCTCCAGCAACGACGAGTTCATGCCCCACCTCCGGATCAGCAACACCTACAAGGACCTGCTCGCGCAGGCGGAGACCTCGGCCGTGGTCCGCGAGTACATCCGGGACAAGA
>CAIYXO010000044.1 GCA_903930165.1 uncultured Verrucomicrobiota bacterium
ATGGCTCTTCTCCGAGGCCTATTCCTCCGGGGAAGTCCGGAAGCGGCAGCGTGGATTCGTCCGCGCGGCGCGAAGCCGCAACATGCCGGTGCCCCCTTCTCCGGAACCCGGATGAATCCCGTCCCGGCATTGCTCATGGCGGGGCTGCTCAGCCCGATGGACGAACCAACTGTAGACTTCATGGATTCCACCGGATCCCACGCAGTCGCGGGCCGTTCTCCCGACTGGGCCGTGGCTTCGGAAGGGGCCGGATCCAACTCCGACTGCGTCGTGCTGCTCCACGGCTGGTGGTCCTGCCGGATGCACCTCGCCGGCCTCTCCCGAAGGCTCCGGCGCTCCGGATTCAAGGTCGTTTCGATCGGATATCCGTCGGTCCGGACGCCCCTCGACACCATCGGCTCCAAACTCCTCGCGGAGGAACTGGCGAAGCGGATCCCTACGGGCGGAGGCAAGGTCCACTTCGTCACCCACTCCATGGGCGCGCTCGTCCTGCGGCGACATCTGGAACTCCATGGCCGCGACCGCCTGGGAAGGGTGGTGATGCTGGGGCCACCAAACCACGGCAGCGAGGCCGCGGACTTCTGGTCGCGTTCACGGATGGTGCACGGGATCGCCGGCCCCAACCTCGTGGCCCTCGGCACGGGACCGGACTCCTTCGCACGGCGTCTTCCCCCGGCCGACTTCCCGCTGCTCGTCGTCGCGGGATCCCGTCCACCGCACCCGTTCGGTTCACCGCTGCCAGTTCCGCACGACGGCCGTGTGAGCGTCGAATCGACCCGGCTCGACGGCATGTCCTCGCATCATTCCGTGCGGACCAGCCACACCGCATTGCCCTGGAATCGCGAGGTGTTCGAGGTCACCGAGCGCTTCCTCCGCAAAGGCCTTCCGGAATCCCGAGGGGAATGATCGTACAAGGAACAACGCCCGCTCACGACCGCGAGGTCCGCTGCACCGTGTCCGGTTCCGCGGCCGGCCCCGTCGTGGTCTATCTGCCGGGCCTGCATGGGGACTCGACGCTGTTCGGCGGGATGCGTGCCCGCCTGGCGGACCAGTTCCGGATCGTCGAGGTATGCTACCCGCGCGGCCGGAATGACGGTCTTGGGGGACTTGCGACCGCGGTGGTCGTTGCGCTCGCCGCGGCCGGCATCGGAGGTGGCACGCTGCTCGCGGAGTCGTTCGGATCCCAGGTCGCCTGGGCCATCCTCCGGGACGCCCCGTCCGGCTTCCAAACGGAGCGTATTTGTCTCGCCGGTGGGTTCGTTTCACATCCATGGCCTTGGGCGGTACGGATGGTGGGCGGTTCGCGATCCGGCGCCCCTTCGCCGTTTCTCGGCGCCATGGTGTACCTGTTCCCGCGAATCGCTCCGTGGATAGGCGAAACGTGGACGGGAAGGCGGGAAGCGATCCGGGGGTTCGTCGCGGAACGCCGACGGCCCGGCGACCGGTTGGCCATGTGCAGGCGACTCCGGATGATCCTCGACGAGGACCTCCGATCCGTCGCGGCGAACACGAAGCTGCCAGTCCACCAGCTGACCGGCTTCTGGGATCCGATCGTGCCCTGGTGGTCTGTGGACCGATGGCTCCGGAGGAACTGTCCGGGCCATCGCGGACCACGCCGGCTCGTCGACACCGATCACGCCGTCCTGTTCAACCGTCCCACCGCTGCCGCGGCGTGGCTCCGGGAAATCCTCGGAAACGGAAACCTCCCGGAAAACACCGGCTTTACTCCGAACCGCCTTGCGTCAGGATCGTTCCCGCGTTCCCCCGGGAACGAACCCGAACATGTCAAAGGTCATCGCTGAAATGCTTGTCGAGTCGGTGAAGATGGAGCTTCCCGACGTCAAAACCGTGCGCTTCCAATGGCCCGCCGGCTACGAGCCGGACTTCAAGACCGGCCAGTTCATCACCGTCTACTGGCCCCACAAGACGAAGTACAAGCGGGCCTACTCGCTGAGCTCCTCGGCCCTCGACCGTGGACACTACGAGGTGACCGTGAAGCGCGACGGAAAGATGGGGACCAGCGTCGTCGATTGGCTGGAGGCCGGAGACAAGATGTTCGTCATCCCGCCGGTCGGGAAGTTCCTCCCGGTCTTCGATCCCCCGGGCAAGCACCTGATCTGTGTCGCCGGCGGCTCCGGCGTCACGCCGTTCCGTGGATTCGCCCGCGAGGCGACAGCCCGGAACCTCGATACCCGGATCACCATCCTCTACACGGTCCGCACCACCAGCGACATCATCTTCGCCGAGGAGTTCCGCGAGCTGGCCGCGAAGAACCCGCGCTTCCAGTTCCATGTCACCTGCACCCGCTTGGCCCCGGAGGATCCCTGGACCGGACGCCGCGGGCGCATCACGCCGGAATGGGTGAAGAGCTTCGTCGACAACCCCGCGGAGTCGGTGTTCTACGCCTGCGGCACCAACGAGATGGTGAACGCGGTCGAACACCTCGTGCTGCATGACCTCGGCCTGCCGAAGGAGCAGATGAAGCTGGAGAAGTGGGGCTGATCCGCCCCTTCTTCAACCGGCCGGCCCTCCGGCTTCGGAATGGCCCCGCTTCCAGAAGGAGCGGGGCCTTTTCGTCGCCTCCGCCGGACATCGCAAACCGGCCGGGAA
>CAIYXO010000045.1 GCA_903930165.1 uncultured Verrucomicrobiota bacterium
ACCCAGATGCTGATGCAGGGCGGCCATCATCCGAAGCTGACCAAGCAGTGGTACCTCGACCTGCTGAACCATGTCCGGAACAAGTATCCCGGGTTCAATGTCCACGGCTTCAGTCCGAGCGAGTTCCTCGCGTTCTCCGAGTTCTTCAAGGAGCCGGTTGAGACCGTGCTGAAGGACTTCGTGGCCGCGGGGCTCGGCAGCCTTCCCGGAGGCGGCGGGGAGATCCTCGTGGACCGCGTACGTCAACGCATCGCGCCACTGAAGGCCGACACGGCCCGCTGGATGGGCGTCATGGACATCGCCCACGACTTCGGTTTGGCCAGCTCGGCCACCATGATGTTCGGGCACGTGGAGACCCTCGAGGACCGGCTGGAACATCTGGAGGTCGTCCGGGCGCAGCAGGACCGTTCGCTTGCGCGACTCTCAGAGCGCGGCCGGTTGCCGCGCGGGCTCACGCCTTCGGCCCAGGCGACGGCGTTCGCCGGGGAACTGGAAGCGGGCCGGATCGACGGCGGCGCCTTCACCGCCTTCATCTGCTGGACCTTCCAGCCGGAGAACACGGTGCTCAAGGCCGAGACCGTCGGTTCGCACGAATACCTCCGCATGCAGGCTCTGGCCCGCGTCTACCTGGACAACATCGTCAACATCCAGAGTTCCTGGGTGACCCAGGGACCCGAGGTCGGGCAGGTCGCGCTGCGCTATGGGGCGAACGATTTCGGGTCGATCATGATCGAGGAGAACGTGGTCAGTTCCGCGGGGACGACGTTCCGTCTTGGCGTGGCCGACATGCGACGTCTGATCGAGGAGTTGGGCCACGAGGCGGTCCAACGCGACAACTGGTATCGGGCGGTCCGCCGTTGAATCGCCGACACGCCCCGGATGCGTGTCGCCGGGCGGTCGATGGAAGCGCGGGATCCCGGTCAACCGGCCACGGCGGGTTCCATCAACTCGAGCGAACCGCGGTCCGCGTCCAGCCTCGCTTGGAGCCCGACGGGCAGGGTGGCCTTCCGCGGGATGTGGCCGTAGGGGAAGCCGCTGATCCTTGGGACGCCAAGGCCCGCGAGGGCGGATTCCACGCTCTCTGCCAAAGTGTGGGAAGGCCGGGCCGGCACGGCGGCGGTCGCGCCGGTGAACTCGCCGAGCACGATCCCGCTGGCCTTCCGCAACACCCCGGCCAGCCGCAGCTGGAAGAGCAGGCGGTCGATGCGGTGGATGTGCTCGTGGACGTCCTCGAGGAAGAGGATGGATCCCGCGTAGTTGGGCGAGAAGCGGGTGCCGAGAAGGGAGGCGACCAACGAGAGGCACCCGCCCAGCAACACGCCTTCCGCCTTCCCGCCACATGCGGTGAAAGGCGAGGTGCCCGCGGGCATCTCGAGGCGGCCGGGAACCTTCGACGAGGTCACCAGCCGCCAGAACTGCTCCTCCGTGTAGGGATCCGGACCCGCGGCGAACTCCACCGCGGCGAGCGGACCCGAGAAGCTCACCAGTCCGGTCCGGCGCCAGAGCCCCAGCTGGAGCGCGGTGATGTCGCTGTAGCCGACGAGGATCTTCGGGTCGCGGCGCACCGCGGCGTAGTCGATCCCCTCCAGGAGCCGGGCCGAGCCGTAGCCGCCCCGCGCCGCGAAGACCGCACGGATCCTCGGATCCCGCAACATCGCGTTGAGGTCGGCGAGACGGTCGGCGTCGGACGCGGCGAAGGCGCCGTCGTTGCCCCGCGCATGGGCCCCGACCTCCACGCGGTACCCGCGTCCCTCGAGGTAGCGCACGGCATGGTCGATCCGGACGGACTCCCACACCGCGCCGGCGGGGGCGACAATCCCGACGACGTCGCCGCGGCACAGCGCACGGGGTTTGAGGACCGGGTTCATCGACGGGCGCGAACGAAGCGTTCGACGTACTTGCCGAGCATGTCGGCCTCGAGGTTCACACGGTCTCCGACCTTCCGCTCGTTCAACGCCGTGACCTCGTAGGTGTGCGGGATGATCCAGATGCGGATGCCGCCGCGGGTGACGGCGGCCACGGTCAGGCTGATGCCGTCCACCGCCACCGAGCCCTTGAAGACGACGTAGCGGCGCACGTCGCGGGGTGCGGCGACCTCGAGCACATGGTCCTTACCGCGCCTTTCCCACGTCGTGATCGTGCCGGTGCCGTCGATGTGTCCGGTCACGAAGTGCCCGCCGAGGCGCTGTCCGACGGCGAGGGAACGTTCGAGGTTCACCTTCGAGCCGGGCCCGACCGACGAGAGGTTCGTGCGTTCCCAGGTCTCCTTGAGCAGGTCGAAGGCGAGCAGCGCTCCGCCCCGGACCGCCTTCCGGGCGACCACGGTGAGGCAGCAGCCGTTGACCGCGACGCTGTCGCCGAGCCGGACGTCCCCGGCGCAGACCTTCGCCTGCACCTGGAGGCGGATGGCTTCGTCGCCGGGTTCCACGGACCGGACGACGCCGGTCTCCTCGACCAATCCTGTGAACATGGGTGGTTTGTGTGCTGCGGGAGACGTTTGCCGTCTCCGTGGACAACACTTCGCCCAGGAATCCCGTCGGCTCAACCTCCAACCGGAGAAGCGTCGCCGCTCGTTCCCGGTTTCCGTACCCGCGCGGTGACGAACAGGTCGACGCCGAAGCGGCGGGACTGGACCGATTCCAGGACCGGGGCGGTGGCGAGGGAACGGAAGCCTTCGCCGGCCACCGCCTTCCGGTCGTCCTTTCCGCCAAGGATCTTCGGCGCGTAGAAGAACGCGGTCCGGTGCACGAGACCCGCCTCGAAGAGGCCCCCCAGCACTTCGCCGCCGCCCTCCACGAGCAGGTGGGTGATCCCGATGCGGCCAAGTTCCGGCATCAGCCACCGCAGGTCCGGCCGCCCGCCGACCGTGGGGGCAACCAGGACGCTGACCCTTTTCCGAAGCGCCTCGACCCTCCGTGCGGGAGCCCCTTCGCCGACGACGACCAGCGTCCGGTCCCGGGCGTCGTCCTGGACGAGCTTGCTGGTGATCGGGGTGCGGGCGCGGCTGTCGAGCACGATGCGGCGCTTCGCCGGAAACCAGCGCGGGGGACGGAAGCCGGGGACCGCGCGGACGGTCAGCGACGGATCGTCGGCGAGCACGGTTCCAATGCCGACCAGGGTGGCGTCGGCGCGGAGACGCAGGCGCATCGCGTGGGCCCGCGATGCGGGACCCGTGATCCACTTCGAGTCGCCGGAAGCCGTGGCGATCTTGCCGTCGAGGGTCATCGCCGCCTTGGCGGTGACGAACGGCGTCCGTTCGACGATCCAGTGGTTGAACGCCTCGTTCATCGCGGCGGATTCCGCGGCGAGGCGCCCGTGCTCGACCTCGATTCCGGCCGCGCGGAGCAGTTCGAAGCCGCGTCCGGAATGACGTGGATTGGGGTCGGCCGCGGCGACCACCACGCGGCGGACGCCGCTGCGCAGGATCGCGTCGGTGCAGGGCGGGGTCCGGCCGTGGGTGCTGCACGGCTCCAGGGTGACGTACAACGTCGCGCCGCGAACCGCGTGGCCGCGGGCCTCGGCGTCGCGGAACGCCTCGATCTCGGCATGTGGAAGGCCGGCCCGGTGGTGCCAACCGCGTCCGATCACGCGGGATCCTCGGGCGAGCACGGCACCGACCTGGGGATTGGGAGACGTCAGTCCCGCCGCACGCCGGGCGAGCCGGATCGCCTCGCGGAGGTGCATCGTGTCGGTTTGCGAAGGAGAAGGCACGGGCGGGAGGAACCTAGGCGGCATCGTGGAAAATGGAAGGAGCGCCGGTCGCGGGATTTCTCCGGTGGGTTGGGTGCGGATCGGGAAGAGGCGCACGCGGAGGCGCGGAGTCCGCGGAGGGATGGATTTCACCGGAGATCTTCGTACCCATCGTGGTGAAGCCGGTCTGCGGTTTCGTCAGGGTGACAGCAGACTCCGTTTCCCTTCCAAGGGACCACGGCTGCCGGATGACTTGTCGGGGCGGGATTGGCTTTGACCCTTCCGGCCGAGGTTGGTCTTCTCTCGCACTCATTTCATGAAACCGAATCGAATCTTGCCGGACCTCCAGTGCTCGCTCCTTTGCGAAGACGTGAAGCAGGAGGCCAATGGGAACTTCATCCTGATCGGCGTCATCGGTCTGGTGCGCGTCCCCCAGGTTCCGATCACCGCCTACAAGCTGTGCGTGTTCGACCGCTGGGTCGCCGGCATCGGCCAGTTCACCGAGGTGGTGCGCCTCATCGCCCCGGACGGAGCGACCGTGTTGCGCCAGAACACCGTCAAGTTCCAGCTCGCCGATCCCGCCCAGGCCATGACCACGGTCAGCGTGATGGCGAACGTCGAGTTCAAGGATCCCGGCGTCTACACCATCGAGATCCTCGTCGACGACGTGATGAAGCTGCGCGTCCCGATTCCCGTGGTCGTGGTCACGCCTCCTGGCCAGGGCCAGGCTCCGGCTCCCGCGCAGGAAGGCTGATCCCGCCTCCTTTCCGGCCCTCGGGCCGGTTGGGTTCAAACAGAAGGGCCGCTCCGGATTGCCGGGGCGGCCCTTTGTGTTCCGTGCGACCTGCGGTGCCTGCGGATCA
>CAIYXO010000046.1 GCA_903930165.1 uncultured Verrucomicrobiota bacterium
CGCCGATGGCGTGGGAACTGAACGGCGAACTGGTCGACTGGGCCTTCGCGCTGACCCGCGACACGGTCATCCCGGAGAACGAGGCCATGAAGCCGCTGCGCGCCGCGTACAGGAAGTTCCCCAACGCGCAGCGTCCGCCGTTCGTCCTGATCGGCGACACCTTCGGCTCCTGCCGCTACTGGCACGGACCGGCGATGACCCGCTGGGCCAACGACTGGGCGCGGCTGCAGACCGGCGGCAAGGCGAACTACGTGATGACCAACATGGAGGACCAGGGCATCGCCCACGCGTTGTCCCGCCTCGCGGCGCAGAAGCGGGTGGACTGGCGGCGCGTCCTCTTCCTCCGGACCGCCAGCAACTACTGCACGCCGCCCGACGCGTCCGGCGTCGCCGAGAGCATGTTGGCCGAGTACGAGGGCCTGATCCCATCCCTGGAGTCCGGCCACCGCGTCGGATCCAAGGTGGTCCACGCGCTGTTGAAGGACTGGGATACGTATTCCACGCAGACCCCGAAGCCCTGACCGATTTCCACGATGAACCTCCGACCGTTGCTGAAGTCCCTGCTGACCGCGTTCGTGCTGACCGCGTCCTCCCCGATCCTGCCGGTGTCGGCCGCGGAGGCCTTCGACGCGCGGTTCGAGGCGATGAAGACGAACCTGTCGAAGTCCGACCTCTTCCGGCTGCTGTACGCGGTGCCGAAGGCCGCGGACCTGCACCACCACGCGGGCGGCTGCTGGCGGATGGAGGACCTGTACCGTGTGGCCACCGACAAGTCGGTCGTCGGCGACGCCCGGTTCTACACGCGCATCAAGGCCGGGACCTGCGCCGGCGACACCAACACCTGGCGTAAGTTCACCACCATCTCCGCACTGCAGTGGAACGCCCTCGGCGAATGCGCCCGGGGCGAGTACGCGGCCCTGGATGCGTTGGACGCCGCGACGGCCCGCGAATGGATGGACTCGCTCCGCCTCGACCGCGCGGGCGAGGGACGCGACGAGTTCTTCGAGCAGATCTGGCCCCGGCTGGGCGCCGTCGGACGCAACCCGCAGGTCTTCGCCGAGATGCTCGTGGAGACGATGAAGCGCTACGGCGCCGAGGGCGTGCGGTACATCGAGGCCCAGGCCATTCCCGACCTCTTCGACGCACCGGACGGGAAGGTGCTGGATCCCGAGGAAGGCAACCGCGTCGTCGTCGCGCGGCTGGCGAAGCCCGACGCCGTGGCCACCGGCGTGACCGTGCGGTTCCAGTTCGTGGTCCTGCGCTTCACGCCGACGGCGGTGGCCCGTGTGGAACAGGCCTACGACTGGGTCACGCGCCACCGGGACCTGTGGGTCGGCATCAACATGGCCGGACGCGAGGACAACGACAAAGGCCACCCGCGGCGCTTCCTCGACGTGTACCGCCGCATGCGCCTGAAGCATCCCGGGGTCGGGCTCGCGATCCACGCCGGCGAGGTGGACGAGCCCAATTCCCACATGCGCGACACCCTGCTGCTCGGCGCGACCCGCCTCGGCCACGGCAACAACGTGCTCACCGACGACGACCTCGTCCTGCACCTGCGCCACGGCGTCGCCTTCGTCGAGATCAACCTCGTCAGCAACCTCGTCCTGGAATACGTGGACGACTACACGCAGCACCACTTCGCCGAGATGCTGCGCCTGGGCATCCCCTGCGGGCTTTCGACGGACGACTCCGGCATGTGGGACTCCGGGATGACCGACGAGTACATGACCGCGGTGACCGAGTTCAACCTGACCTGGGAGGAGCTGGTCCGCTGCGGACGGAACTCCCTCCGCTGGTCGTTCCTGGACGCGAAGACGAAGGAGCGTCTCCTGGCGGAATACGAACGCGACATCGCGGCCTTCGAGAAGGCGTGGTCGGGCGACGACTGGAAGACCCGGCTCGCGGCCGTGAAACCCGCCGCCTACGGCTTCGCCCGCCGCCGCTGGGGCATCGCCTACTGACCCAAGCGGTGGGGACCCTCACGCGAAGCCGCAAAGCCGCGAAGTGTACCGAGACCGGACTCCCGACACCCGACGCCCTTCCCAAGACCATGAACACCTTCGCCGAATCCGACCGGGCCGCCTTGGCGGCGTGTTGGCATCCCGTGGCCTTCGCCGACGACGTCCGGGAGACGCCGGTGTCGGCGGAGCTCCTGGACGAGGCGTTGGTCGTCTACCGGGCCGCCGGGACGGTCCATGTGGCGCGAGACCTCTGCATCCACCGCGGAGCGGCGCTTTCGAAGGGCTGGGTCGAGGGCGACGAGCTGGTCTGCGCGTACCACGGGTTCCGTTTCGCCGCCGACGGCCGGTGCACGCGGATCCCGGCGATGCCCGAGGTGCCGATCTCCCCGAAGCTCTGCCTGCGGAAGTATCCCGCGGTGGAGCATGCCGGGCTCATCTGGACGTGTCTCGGCGGCGAGGCGGCGCATCCGCTGCCGGACTGGCCGGAGCCGACCGATTCGGGCTACCGCTTCCTCCACCTTCCGCCGCAGGTCTGGGACGCCTCGGCGGCCCGGGCCATCGAGAACTTCCTCGATGTCGCCCACTTCTCGTGGATCCACGCCGGCACGTTCGGCAACCGGGAGATCCCGGAGGTGATGAAGTACGACGTCGAGCCGACGCCTTCGGGGTTCCGGATGGACTACCCGTACCTCGCCGCGAACCCGGCGCATTCGCCGTTGCCCGAGGAGAAGTACATCCAGCGCCAGATGGGCTACCTGCTCACGCTGCCCTTCTCGGCCCGACTGGCGATCGCCTACGAAGGCGGGCGCCGCTACTGCATCTTCGACGCCTGCGCGCCGATCTCGGCGAAGCGGGTGAAGATCTTCTTCTCCGTCGCGATGAACTTCGACCACGAGAAGCCCGCGGACGAAATCCTCGGCTGGGAACGCAAGGTGTTGGCCGAGGACAAGCCGATCGTGGAATCGCAGCGGCCCGAGGAGCTGCCGTTGGACCTGAGCGAGGAGTTCCATCTGCGCTTCGACCGCGCCAGCACCGCGTACCGGCAGGGACTGGTCCGCATTGGGCTGAAGCCGTAGGCGGCTCGATGGCGAAGGGAGCGGCACGCATGTCCGCATAGCCGCTGAGGACGGCAGGCGAGAAGGGGACATGAACCCGGGGATCCAAGACGAGTCAGCGGCTTGGCAGCCGCGGCCACTCGCATCGGGTCGGGCTTCGTCAGCGGAGGGACTCGAGGAAGGTGTCGAGCCGCTTGGGGGATACCGGAACCGCGGTGCCGAGTTCCTGGGCGAAGACGGACACCTTGAACTCCTCCAGCAGCCACCGGAATTCGTCGACCCGTGCCGCGGCATCGGGCCGCTTGGGCGGCTCGGACCGCAGGCGCTCCAGGGCCGTCTGATACGGCTGCACCTGCCGGACGCGCTCGGCGTCCTTCGTCGGGTTGTTGGCGGCCCTTTCCGCCCTCAACGCCAGCGCCTTCAGGTAGCGTGGCAGGTGCTTCAGCTGCTCGTGCTCCACGGCGTCGAGGAACGTCGTCGGCATCAGGGCCCCCAGCTCCTCCGGCAGTGTCGGCGGCCTCCCTGCGGCGGAGGCACCGGACGTGGACGTCGTCCCCTTCGACGGGACGGTCTTCACGGAGCCCAGCAGCGCGCCCAGCTGGCTCAGGTCGTTGAGCGTCCGCGCCTTCGTGCCGGAGGAGGCCGCGGCGCCGCCGGAGGTCCCGGTGCCGATCCGGGCGCGTGCGGTCTGGAGCGCTTGGAGCACCAGCACGACCTGGTCGATGAACCGCGGCACGAGTCCGGGGATGCGCTGGCGTGCCGTGGATACGGCCGCCTCGTAGGATGCGTGGGTCAGCGGAACCGGGACCGCCGTCGGCAACAGGTGCCGCCGCAGGTGCCGCAGGGACGACTCGCGCAGTTCGGACGGACCGCCGAGCGGCACGTAGAGCGAATCCGCGCGGGAGAGTCCTCGGAGGTCCTTCTCGATCCAGGCGAGGTCCTTGGACAGGGCCAGCTCCACGAGGCGTTGGAACGCGGGCAGCGACGCCGTCCGCGCCGCGTCCGCGGAACGGAACAGGCGCAGGTTGACCACGGCGCCTTCGAGCTCGAGGCCCGGCCACGCGAGCAGCGGGAAGAGGGGGTCGGCCACCACGGTGACCTTCTCGGGCAGGTCGCCGAAGTTCCATTGGGTGAGCGCCGGGCGTTCCCATTTCCGCACCGCGTCGCGCCACGGTTGCGGATCGCCCGAGGGCTTGGGCGCCGCGGCGGGCAGGCGGGCCTTCACGTCGCCGAGGTCGCGGCCGGCGACGAGGACCTTGCGGTCGTGCGACACCAGCTCGAAGCGCAGACGCAGGTGCGCGGGGACGGCCGTAGGATCCCAGGAATCGGCGGGAACCGTCACCCCGTAGCGACGGGTCAGGAAGCGCGCGAGGTCGGCGTGGAACGACGCGCCCTCCGGTTGGAACTCGCGCACGATTTCCGCGACCTTCGGCGGAAAGGGCATCAGTTCCCGTCGCAACGACTTCGGCAGTGCGCGCAGCAGTTCCTCGACCTTCGCCTCGCGCAGGCCCGGCACCGCCCATTCCAGGACCGCTCCCGGCGCGCTCCCGGCCAACGTCGCCGGGAGCTTCACCGTCACGCCGTCGTGCTCCTCGCCCGGCGCATAAGCGTAGGTCAACGGGACGGTCTGCCCCGCCACCGTCACCGCATCCGGGAAGGCCTCGGTGTCGACCAGGAACTCACGTCCGCCGGTGATCTCCACCTCGTCCGCGCAGAGGAAGCCCGTCTCGGAATGGTCCCGCAGCACCCGACGCAGCTCGGACAGCGAGGAGACGTTCTCGAGGTGGCGTCCGTAGAACCGGAAGAAGGCCTCGTCGAGGTCGACCGTGTTGCGGCGCAGACGGGTCTGCCAGTTCTCGATCTTCTCCCGCAGCGCGCGGTTCGCGGACATGAAGGCGGGTTCCGACGAAGGGCCCGACGTCCGCACGGCCATCATCGCGGCCCGCACGTCGTCCGCGTCGAAGTCGTCGGCCCGGCCGGACTCCGACGGCGGCATGAGGTCGTCCTCGACCAGCGCCGACCGGATGAAGATCGCGGTCGCGTCCTTGGCGTCCACGTTCCCGTAGGCGACATGGCGGTGGAAGACCTCGAGCCCGTGGAAGGTGGTCTTCTCCTCCACCAGCACCCGTCCGGCGGTGGCGCTCCAATGCGGGTTCTGGTGGGTCACCTTGCACAGGTGCGGCGCCAGCCGGACGATCCAGTGCGGGTCGATGCCGGCGAGCGTCCTGGCGAAGAGCTGGGAGGTCTCGACGATCTCTCCGGCGACGATCCACGGGGGCTGCTTGGGCTTGGCCGGCTTGGCGGCGGCGGGCTCCCGGTCGCGTCCGCGCTCCTGGCGCGGGGACCGCTCCTGGCGTTCGTGGAGGATGGAGCCCGGGAAGACCGCCAACATCCGGTTCCCGGCACCCTTGTACACGTTGCGCTCCTCGCGCACCGCCACATGCCCGAGCAGTCCGGCGAGCACCGAACGGTGGATCGCGTCGTAGTCGGCGTTGCTCTCGTTGAGGCGGACGCCGTCGAGGTCCGAAAGGGCCCCCTGGAGTTGGCCGTGGAGGTCCTGCCATTCCCGCATCCGCAGGTACGAGAGGAAGTGCTGGCGGCA
>CAIYXO010000047.1 GCA_903930165.1 uncultured Verrucomicrobiota bacterium
CCGTCGCGATCCTCTATGAGGACCGCGGCGTGCTGGCCATTGACAAGCCTCCGGGTTGGATGCTTGGGCCGGACGATGCCGAGCACCACGAGCGGAACCTGCATCGGGCGCTGGTCGACGACATCGAGCACGCGGCATGGTGGGCGGCGTCGAGGAACCTCAAGTTCCTGCGCTTCGTGCACCGCCTCGACGCCCCGACCACCGGCGTCCTCCTGTTCTCGAAGAGCCAGGGCGCCATGTCCGCCTTTTCCCGGGTGTTCGCGGAACGCACCGTCAAGAAGGCCTATCTCGCCGTCACCGATGCCATCCCGCAGCGGCCGAAGTGGGTTTGCACGGAGCCCTTGGGTCCCGATCCCGAGCTTCATGGACGTCACCGGGTGGACCGCCGGGACGGCAAGGAGGCGGAGACCCATTTCGAACTGCTCCAGGTCGTGGGTCAGCGAGCCTTGGTTCTCGCCCGACCTGTTACCGGCCGAACCCATCAAATCCGCATCCACCTGCGTCAGGCGGGCTGTCCGGTGGTCGGCGACATCCTTTACGGGCGTCGTGACGGCTACGGGCTCGCCCTTCGCGCCGTCCGCCTCGAGTATCCGGATCCGTTCCTGAAGCGGACCACGGTCATCGTGGCGCCGGTCGCCGAGTTCTGCCGCAAGTTCGGTTTCGATCCGAAGTCGGTTCCTCCCGAGGTCCTGAGCCGTCCCGGCCGGAAGCCGGATCCGAAGTCGGCCAAACCGGTGGATCCCGCGTCGGGAGCCGCTCCCTCCGTCGCGCCTGGCAGCCCGGCGTCCGCTTCAAAGGATGGCACCATCCCGGACGGCGGCGTCCGGAACCCGAAGCCGAAACCGGCCTCCCGACCGGCCCAGCCGAACCGGGCTTCCGAACATCCGGCTCAACGTCCCCGAGGTGAGCGCGGTCCGAAGCGGCCCTGACGCCACGGCGCGTCCGGCGCGGAGCAACAGGGCGTGGGAGAAGACCGGGGTGATCTCCTCCACATGGTGGGTGACGAGCACCAGCGTCGGGGCGTCGGGACGTCGGGCCAACCGGTCCAGGAAGCCGAGGAAATGTTCCCGTGCGACCGGATCGAGGCCGGCGCAGGGCTCGTCGAGGATCAGGATCCGGGGTTCCGCCATGAGGGCCCGGGCGATGAGCACCCGTTGGCGTTCGCCCTGCGAGAGCACCGCCCAAGGGCGACGCTCGAGGTGCGAGGCCTCGACATCGGCCAGGAGTTGCCGGGCCTTCATGGAATCGGAACGTTTGGGACGTCCCCAGTAGTCGATGATCGCATACCGGCCGCTCACGACGGAATCGAGGGCCGGCTCGGTGTCGTTCATCATCTGGCGCACCGAGGAGCTCACGATGCCGATCTTGAGACGGACCTCCCGCCAGTCGGCATTGCCGTACTCGTGTTCCAGCAGGTGGATTCCGCCGGCGGTGGGCATCAGGTAGCCGGTGAGCGCCGAGAGCAGGCTGGTCTTTCCGGAGCCATTTCCGCCCAACAACGCCCAGTGTTCGCCCGGGGCGACCGTCCAGTCGATGCCGTCGAGGATGGTCACCCCGTCGCGTTGGATCCGCAGGCCTTCGACGCGGAGGATCGATTCGGAACTCATTCTCGGACAAGCGTAGGACGCGCCGGATTCCGGAGCGAAGGGCAAACCGATGGGAAGTCCCTGCGGAGCGGCCGATTCCAGCGGAAGGGACTCTCATGCCAACGCGCAGAGCCGCGCAGCCTTAGAGCCTGTCCGGAAACTGGGAGGGGTCCTGCGGCGAGGGATTTTGGCGGTGGCCAAGGCGGTGAGGCCGGCGCATCCCCGAAGTGGGCTGTAAGGGCCGAGCCAACGCAGGACACCGCCAAAAGAACCGCCGCCCGGAGGGTTTCCAAGCAAACGGCGCGCTGGCTTCGTTGCTCGTCGGTCACAGACCACTGCGGGTATGCTCCCTCCTCGCGCCTTGCCATCGCACCGTTTGCTTGGAAACAGGACCCCTCCCAG
>CAIYXO010000048.1 GCA_903930165.1 uncultured Verrucomicrobiota bacterium
CTACAGGCGACGGACAACGGGCAACGGACAAAGTATCCGTGTCCTCCGTGTCTCCGTGGCAAACTTGAAGGAGTTCTCAGTTTCCAGTTTTCCGTTTTCAGCACGGAACCTCGGAATCGACGGCGATGGTCCGTGGCCGGGCGGCCTCGGCTACAGGCGACGGACAACGGTCAACGGACCACCCACGACAGGCAACATTCCCACCCGCTCAATATCCCGCCGCCAAACCGTCCTTGCGGCTTTCGGTGGCACCGATCCAGACCCGGTTGGTCCGGTCCCACATCACCGCCTGGTAGCCGCCGTAGGAGCCTATGGACGCGGCGCCGAGGCGGTGTCCGAGCTTTTGGAGATCCCGCACCGACTCCGCAGGGAACCCGGCCTCGAGGCTCACCGTTCCGCCGTCGGCCATCGCGGAACCGTCGGGATCGCTGGATCCGGTGTGGTAGATCCGCGGCGCGTCGCCCGCCTCCTGGAGGTTCATGCCGAAGTCGATCCAGTTGACCAACACCTGGACGTGGCCCTGCGGCTGCATGTCGCCGCCCATCACGCCGAAGGCCATGACCGGCTCGCCGTCGCGGGTGACGAACGCGGGGATGATGGTGTGGAAGGGACGTTTCCGCGGCTCGTAGGAGTTGGGACGTCCCGGGGTCAGGTCGAAGGCCTCGCCGCGGTCGTGCAGCCCGAAGCCGAGCCCCGGCGGGACCATCCCGCTGCCGAGTCCCCGGTAGTTGCTCTGGATGAACGAGACCATCATCCCCGAGGAGTCGGCGGTGCAGAGGTAGATGGTGTCCCCGGCACGCAGCGCCGGGACCCCGGGGTCGTGGCGGCGGGCGGCCACGTCGGGTCGCACGAGCTTCCAGCGGCGTTCCGCGTATTCCTTCGAGTTCAGCTCGGCGATCGGCGTGCGGTGGAAGGCGGGATCGGCGTAGAGGCGGGCGCGGTCCTCGAAGGCGAGCTTCTTGGCCTCGACGAAGGTGTGGATCCAGGCGGTGGAACCGAATCCCATCGAGCGGACATCGCGGCCCTCGAGGAGGTTCAACGTCTGGAGCACGGCAAGGCCTTGGCCGTTCGGCGGGAGTTCCCAGACGTCCCATCCGCGGTAGTTCGTCGAGATGGGGTCCACCCAGTCCGGCGAGTTCGTGGCGAGGTCCTCCTCGGTCAGCGAGCCGCCCTGTTCGCGGAGGAAGCGCACGATGGAGGCGGCGACCTCCCCGCGGTAGAACGCGTCGCGGCCGCCGGAGGCGATCCGGCCGAGGGTCGCCGCGAGCCCGGGGTTGCGGAACCGTTCGCCCTTGGCCGGGGCGCGGCCGCCCGGAGCCCAGAGCTCCTTCACGTTGGGATGCTTCGCGAGCACGGCCACGTTCCGCGCCCACGCCTCCGCGATCACCTCGCTCACCGGGAAACCCTCCCGGGCGTAGCGGATCGCCGGGGCGAGGTTGGTGGACATCGGGACGCGGCCGAACCGCCCGTGGAGCGCGAACCATCCGTCGACCGCGCCGGGCACGGTCACCGGCAACGGCCCGTAGGAAGGCATGTTGGTGACACCGCGGGCGCGGAGGTCCGCCAACGTCAGTCCGGCCGCCGATCGGCCGCTGGCGTTGAGACCGTGCAGACGTCGTGTCGCGGGGTCCCAGACGATGGCGAAGAGGTCCCCGCCGATGCCGCAGCCGGTCGGCTCCATGAGGCCGAGGCAGGCGTTCGCGGCGATCGCGGCGTCCACGGCCGAGCCGCCCGCCTTCAGGACGTCCAGGGCGGCCTGCGTGGCCAGCGGCTGGCTGGTGCAGGCCATGGCGTTGGGGGCGATGGTCTCGGACCGCGTGGCGAATGCGCGGTTGACCGGTCGCTGCGTGGCCCGCGCCGGCGGGAGCGCGAGCAGGAGTCCGAGCAACGCGAGGGTCCGGTGGAAGGCGGCGTGCAGGTTCATGGGTTGGCGGCGGGGTCGCCGGGCTCGAGCACCCGGCGCAGGGCCTCGGACAACGCCGAGGGACCGAACGGCTTCTGGACGAAACCGGCAAGCCCCTTGCCGGCGAAACGGCTCACGGCGTCCTCCTCCGTGAAGCCGCTCATCAGGACCACCGGGATGTCGGCGCGGATCCCGCGCATCAGCCGGAAGGTCTCCTCCCCGCCGAGATGCGGCATGGTGAGGTCGAGCAGCACGACCCGGAAACGCTCCGGGCTGCC
>CAIYXO010000049.1 GCA_903930165.1 uncultured Verrucomicrobiota bacterium
AGATCCGCACCATCCTTCCCCGCCATGAGCAGGGTGGAAGCTTCGCCGCCGAAGGATACGCCCGCGTCACCGGCAAGGCCGGCGTGTGCATGGCCACCAGCGGCCCCGGAGCGACCAACCTCGTGACCGCGATCGCGGATGCCTTCATGGACAGCACCCCGCTGGTCGCCATCACCGGACAGGTGCCCCAGGCGATGATCGGTCGCGGCGCATTCCAGGAGACCGACATGGTGGGGGTCACCCTGCCAATCGTGAAGCACTCCTACCTGATCACCGACATCAACGACATCCCCCGGATCGTGAAGGAGGCGTTCTACATCGCCCAGAGCGGACGTCCAGGGCCTGTGGTGATCGACTTCCCGAAGAACGTGCAGCAGGTCAAGGCCCGCCCGGTCTGGCCGACGATCGAGGAGGTGAAGGCCAACCTGCGGGGTTACACCGACCAGGTGTTCGCCGACGAACTGGCGTTGAACGAGGTGATTGGGCTGATCGAGAAGTCCGAGCGACCGGTTCTCTATTGCGGCGGCGGCATCATCACCGCCGGCGCCTCCGGCGAACTGCTCCGCTTCGCCGAGTCCGGCGAGATCCCGGTGACCACGACGCTGATGGGCGTCGGCGGCTTCCCCGAGGAGCATCCGTTGTCGCTCCGCTGGCTCGGAATGCACGGTGCCGCCTTCGCCAACTGGGCGGTCAACGGCGAGTACGTCAAGCGCACCGATCCCACCGAGCCGCTGGTGAAGCTCAAGGACGGCTGCGACCTGCTGCTCGCCTTCGGTGTCCGGTTCGACGACCGCGTCACGGGCGCCTTCTCGGAATTCGCCAAGGGCGCGACCATCGTCCACATCGACATCGACGCCTCGGAGCACAACAAGAACAAGCGGGCGAACCTCGCCATCCATGGCGACCTGAATGACGCCCTCACCCGGCTGAACTCCCTGATCGCCCAGCGCGGCGGGATCAAGAAGAAGTTCCCGGCCTGGCACGACCAAATCACGGAGTGGAAGGCCAAGGCGCCGTTCCGCTACACCACGGAAGGCCAGATCGTCGATTCGGCCCACATCAAGCCGTTCCAGAAGGACGGGGAGGAATACATCCTGCCCCAGATGGTGATCGAGGAGCTGTGGCGCCTGACCCAAGGCGACGCCATCATCACCACCGGCGTCGGCCAGCACCAGATGTGGGCGGGCCAATGGTACAAGTACAAGTTCGCCCGGCAGTTCGTGACCAGCGCTGGACTGGGCTCGATGGGCTATGGTTTCCCCGCGGCCCTCGGCGCGAAGGTGGCCCGTCCGGACAAGCAGGTGATCGACATCGACGGCGACGGCTCCTTCCTGATGAACATCCAGGAACTGGCCACCGCACACATCGAGAAGATCGCGGCCAAGGCGATCGTGCTGAACAACCAGCACCTCGGCATGGTGGTGCAGTGGGAAGACAACTTCTATGACGGCAACCGTGGCCACACCTACCTCGGCAACCCGGCCAACCGTTCCGGGATCTACCCGGACTACGTGAAGGTCTGCAACAGCTTCGGCGTCTCCTGCGAACGCGTGGTCTACCGCAAGGACCTGCGCGCCGCCCTCGAACGGATGCTGGCATCCGAGACCGCCTATGTGCTCGACGTGATCACTCCCTACACCGAGCACGTGCTTCCCTTCATCCCGGCCGGAAGAACCGTGGCCGACATGCGCTGG
>CAIYXO010000050.1 GCA_903930165.1 uncultured Verrucomicrobiota bacterium
AACCTCGGCGGGTGCGCATCATTGGAGGTCTCGCCGCAGGGCGTCTGCTCAAGGTTCCGGACGGGATCGGCGTCCGGCCCACGCCCGACAAGGTCAAGCTGGCGGTCTTCAACAGCCTCGGCGCGTTCCTCGACGGCGCACGGGTCCTCGACCTCTTCGCGGGCAGCGGAGCGCTCGGACTCGAATGCCTCAGCCGCGGCGCGCGCGAGATGGTCAGCATCGAGCTGTCCGAGAAGCACGCCCGGTTCTTCCGCCAGAACCTCCAGTCCAGCGGACTCCCGCCGGCACCGGTCACCCTGCGCGTGCAGGACGTCTTCAACGCCTTTCCCCAGCTCGCGGAGGCGGGACGCAGCTTCGACCTGATCATCGCCGACCCGCCCTACGGGGAGAAGAACGTGGGACGTCGTTCGACGTCGCTCGCGCAGAAGCTGCTCGACGACGTCGTGCTGCCCGGGCTGTTGGCGACGGGCGGGTTGTTCGTGGTGGGTCACACCAAACGCGACACGCTCGAGATCCCTTCCGTCTGGACCGAACGCAAGGAGATGCGCCATGGCGACACGGTCATGCGCTTCCTGCACCGACCTTCATGAGAACGCCTTCCCCGACGCGGCTCCTGCTTCGCCTCCTCCTGGCCATGATGTCCACCGCCGCCGCCTTCGCCGAAGAACCGCCCTTGGCCGGACTGGCCGGAGCCCAGCATTCGGAGAGGCTGCAACAACGCGTGGAGAAGGCGGTCGCGCGGACCCTGTCGGAAACGTGGAAGCCGGCCCTGGCCTCGAACCAGGTCGCGGTGACCGTCGTGGACCTCTCAGCGGCCGATCGGCCCACGTTCGCGAGCCATCGCGGCACCGCCGTGATCTATCCGGCGAGCGTCATCAAGATGTTCTACCTGGGAGCGGTGCATCGCTGGATGGAGGACGGCCGGATCGCCGACACGGCCGAGGTGCGCCGGGCGATGCGGGACATGATCGTGGAGTCCTACAACGAGCCGACCCACTACCTGATCGACCTGTTGACCGGGACGACGAGCGGTCCGGAACTGCCGGGGATGGAACTGCGGGACTGGTGGGAGCGGCGCAACGCGGTCAACCGCTGGCTCAGGGACCTCGGCTACCCGGCGTCCATCAACGCGAGCAAGAAGCCGTGGTGCGAAGGGCCCTATGGACGTGAGAGCCAAGCCATCCGGGAATTCGGGCCGAAGCGCAACTTCCTGACCACCGAGGCCACCGCGCGGATGCTGACCGAGATCGCCCTCGGCCGACTGGTCACCGCGGATCGGTCGAAGCAGATGCTGGAGCTGATGGCGCGCGACTTCGAGGCGCCGGCCTCCGATCCCGAGGACCAGGCGCGCGGCTACAGCGGCATCGCCCTGAAGTCGGGAACCGCCCTGTGGTCCAAGTGCGGGCTCACCAGCGAGACGCGGCACGATGCGGCGCTGATCCGCCTGCCGGACGGACGCCGGCTCGTGGTGGTGACCTTTACCACCGACCACGCGAACGAGCGACGGATCATCCCCTCGATCGTCTCGGGGATCCTGGAAGGGTACTGAGGTTTGGCCACGGAGACACCGAGGGCACGGAGGGGAATTTGTCCGTGGTCAGGTGTCCGTTGCCCGTGGCCGTGGTCGCCAGGCCACGGAACGTCGTCGCCGATTTCCTCGGTTTCCCGGCTGAAAACGGAAAGCCAGAAACCGGAAACCTTTAGGCGGACAAATTGCCGAGGATGCCGGTGCTGTCGCCGAAGCGTTCCGTCGGCGCACCCATGCGATCCAGCATCGCGAGGAACAGGTTCGCCATCGGCGTGTTCTTGGCGTAGCGGACATGGCGTCCGGACTGGATCGACCCGCCGCCGCGTCCCGCGAGCAGCACGGGGAGATTGTTGTGCGCGTGCGAATTGCCGTCCTCGATCGCGCTGCCGTACACGATCATCGAGTTGTCGAGCAGGCTCGAGCCGTCCGGATCCTTGGTCTCGTTCAACTGCTTGAGCCAGGCGGCGAAGAGCTGCATGTGCAGGACGTTGATCTTGGCGATCTTCTCCTTCTTCGCGGCGTCGTCCTGGTGGTGGGACAGGTCGTGGTGC
>CAIYXO010000051.1 GCA_903930165.1 uncultured Verrucomicrobiota bacterium
CGCGGAACTGGCCCGGTTGGCCGCCGCATCCACCTACGTGCTCCGCTTCTGATCCATGCCCACCCTGCTCCACATCCTGAACCGCCCCGCGGAATCCTGGGTCCTCGAACTCATCGAGAACCAGCGGAAGGAGGTCGGAAACACCGTGGTCGTCGCCGACCTCACCGTGCCCGAGCCCGACTACGCCGCCCTCGTGGAACTCGTCCTCAAGGCGGATTCCGTCCAGTCGTGGTGAGTGGCCGCGGGAACTTCGGTCCGCGTTCGGCCTGACCGGTCCCAAATCTTCGATCGGCGCCTGGGATCGGGCCCGCCGTCACGCGGGTGTCTTGGCGGACTTTCGCAAGCTCCTTCTACCCCTTGGGCCGGCGGCTCAGGAGATGAAGGAGCAGATGTACTCGCAGATGCCGGACGACACCTCGATGTCGAAGCCGGACTTGGCCGGCACCTGGAACGCCGTGCCGGCGTCATGGGTCGCGGTCGCCGTGGAACCATCCAGCTTCACCACGCACGATCCGGCGACGATCTCCATGATCTCCGCCTTGTCGGTGCCGAAGTGGAACTTCCCCGGATAGATCAGACCAAGGGTCTTCTTGCTGCCGTCGGCGAGCAGGATCGTGTGGGAGACCACCTTGCCGTCGAAATAGACGTTGGCCTTGGCGACGGCGGTGACGTTGCGGAACTCGGACGGAATCGACATCGGGGAAAGCTGCCGCGCCGGGGCCCGCGCCATCAACTCCGTTCTCTGCCGGGAGCCTCATCCATCCGACGTCGCCCACCTTTCGCTGGGTCCGGATTCGGCCGACCGTTATGATGCCCTCCGTGTTCCGACCGTGCATCGATCTCCGGAACGGCAAGGTGGTCCAGATCGTCGGCGGGACGCTCACGGACTCCGGCGCCGGGACCCGGACCAATTTCGAATCCGACAAGCCCCCGGGCTGGTTCGCGGAACTGTACCGCAAGGACGGCCTGGTCGGCGGCCATGTCATCGCCCTCGGTCCCGGAAACGAGTCCGCCGCCCGCGAGGCACTCGGAGCCTGGCCCGGCGGACTCCAGTACGGTGGCGGAGTCTCCGTCGACAATGCCGAGTCGTGGCTCGAGGCCGGCGCGGCGAAGGTGATCGTGACATCCTGGGTTTTCCGAGAGGGACGCCTCGACACCGAACGCCTCGAAAGGCTTGTCGCCCGCATCGGACCCGATCGCCTGGTCCTCGACCTTTCCTGCCGCAAGCGCGACGGCCGCTACTGGGTGGTCACCGACCGCTGGCAGAACTTCACCGACCTCGAGGTGGATTCGGCGACCTGCACGCGCCTCGCCGGATCCTGCTCCGAGTTCCTCGTCCATGCCGTGGACGTGGAAGGCCTCTGCCGCGGGATCGACGTCGACCTCGTGCGCGATCTCGCCGCATGGAGCCCGATTCCGGCCACCTACGCCGGCGGCGCCCACTCCCTCCAGGACCTTGAGACCGTCCACAATGTCGGCGAAGGCCGGATCGGACTCACGATCGGCAGTGCGCTCGACATCTTCGGGGGCAAGGGCGTCCGCTACGACGATTGCGTCGCCTTCAACCGGACGCATCGGAAGTCGCCTTGAGCGCCACGGCGTCCAACGGGAACCGCGCCACCGGCTCCGACGTGGTTCCGTGGCTGATGGCGGCGATCTTCCTCTGGGGTGCGAACAACGTCTCGCTGAAGCAGGTCCTCTCCCGGTGGCCACCGCTCTTCACCGGGTCCACCCGCTTCCTCGCCGCCGGCCTGCTTCTGCTGGCGATCTCGCGGAATCGGCGGCTCTTCGGCGATCCCGTTCCCATGCCATCGGGTCGGGAAGGTCGCCTCTGGGTGGGCGGCCTCCTGCTCGCGCTGTATGTGGCCGCCTGCAACTGGACGCTCCATTTCCTCCCGGCCTCCCACTTCGCCCTGCACATGGCGGTCTCCCCCGCATGGGC
>CAIYXO010000052.1 GCA_903930165.1 uncultured Verrucomicrobiota bacterium
ATCATGGTGTACCTGCCCGGCGGACCGCCCCACCAGGACACCTTCGACCTCAAGCCCGACGCGCCGGCCGAGATCCGCGGCGAGTTCCAGTCGATCCCCACCTCGGTCCCGGGCACGCGCATCTGCGAGCACCTGCCCCTGCTGGCGAAGAGCGCGCACCGGTATTCCATCATCCGCTCGATCCACGACGCCGTGGACGACCATTCCGACTTCATGTGCCAGACCGCGCGGCGCAAGGGCAGCCAGCCGCCGGGCGGATGGCCGACCTTCGGCGCCTGCGTGTCCCGCGTGCTCGGCGCCGCGCAGCCGTCGATCCCGCCGTTCGTCGGGCTCGAGCCGCGGATGCAGCACCGGCCCTACAACGCCGCCAACCCGGGCTTCGCCGGCGTGGCCCACGACGCGTTCCGTCCCGCGGCCGACGCGAAGTCGGACATGGTCCTCAACGGCATCACGACCGAACGCCTCGCCGACCGCCGCGCCTTGCTTCGCTCCTTCGACCGGTTCCGCCGCGACGTCGACGCCACCGGGCTGATGTCGGGACTCGACGCCTTCAACGAGCAGGCCTTCGGCATGCTCACCTCGAGCCGCCTGCTCGAGGCCCTCGACGTGTCCCGCGAGCCGGAGGCCGTCCGCGCCCGGTACGGCAAGGGCGACGCCAAGGTCCACGGCGACGCCGCACCGATGCTCAACGAGCAGTTCCTCGTCGCCCGCCGGCTCGTCGAGGCCGGCGCCCGGTTCGTCACCGTCGCCTACGGCTTCTGGGACTACCACGGCGACAACTTCGGCAACGCCCGCAGGGACCTGCCGATGTTCGACCAGGCCCTGAGCGCCCTCATCGGGGACCTCCACGACCGCGGCCTCGACCGGGACGTCAGCGTGCTCGCCTGGGGCGAGTTCGGACGCTCGCCCACGATCAACAAGGACGGCGGCCGCGACCACTGGCCCCGCGCCAACTGCGCCGTCCTCGCCGGCGGCGGCATGAAGGTCGGACAGGTCGTCGGCGCGACGGACCGCCTCGGCGGAGAACCCTCGGAACGCCCCGTCCAGTTCGGCGAGGTCTTCGCCACGCTCTACCACAACCTCGGCATCGACGTGAACCAGGTCACCCTCCCCGACCTCACCGGCCGGCCCCAGTACCTAGTCCCCGACGGCTGCCAGCCCATGAAGGAGCTGATCGCATGAACCGCCCCTTCCGGATCGCCGCGGCGCTTTCCTTCCTCGCCGCCCTCGCCTCGCCCCTCCTTCCGGCCTCCGCGGCTTCCCTCGCGCTCGGCTTCCGCGAAGGGGCGACGAACCTCGTCCTCGACAGCCGCGACGCCCGCCAGCAGCTGCTGGCCACAGACGGGGCCGACCATGACGCGACCCACGCCGTCCGCTGGACATCCCGCCCCGCCGGGATCGTCCGCGTCGACGCCGACGGCCGGGTGTCCCCGTTGGCCGACGGTGCCGCCATCGTGCTGGCCACGGCCGCCGACGGGACGGCCGCGGAGTTCCCGGTGCGCGTCGTCGGCTCCGCAGAGTCCGCACCGCTGCACTTCGCCAACCAGATCGTCCCAATCTTCACCAAGAACGGCTGCAACGGCGGCGGCTGCCACGGCAAGGCGGCCGGACAGAACGGATTCCGACTCTCCCTGCTCGGCTTCGAGCCCGACGAGGACTACGAGCACCTCGTCCGCGAGGCCCGGGGACGCCGCCTCTTTCCCGCCGACCCGCCGCGCAGCCTGCTCCTGACCAAGGGCGCCGCCCAACTGCCCCACGGCGGCGGCAAGCGCCTCGAACCGGGCTCCGAGGACCACGACCGGCTCGTCCGCTGGATCGCCCAGGGAATGCCCCGCGGACGCGCCGACGCCCCGACGGTCTCCCGCATCGAGGTGTTCCCGAAACGCAGGACGATGGGCCTCGACGGCTCGCAGCAGCTCGTGGTCACGGCCCACTACACCGACGGCTCGGCCGAGGACGTCACCCGCGGCGCGCTGTTCGAGCCGAACGACAAGGACCTCGCGGCCGTCGACGCCAACGGCCGCGTGAAGGCCTTCAACCTTCCCGGAGAGTTCGCGGTCATGGTCCGCTACCAGGGCAAGGTCGCCACCTTCCGCGCCACGCTCCCGCTCGGGGCTCCCGTCGACTCGCTGCCCGTCGCACGGAACTTCGTCGACGAACACGTCTTCCGGGAACTCCGACGCGTCGGCATGCCGCCCAGCGGCATCGCCGACGACGCGACCTACCTGCGACGCGTGACCCTCGACGTCGCCGGACGCCTGCCGTCTCCGGAGGAACTGCGCGACCTCGAGGCCGCGGCCGCCGCCGGGAAGCCGGTCGCCGAACGGCGCGACGCCGTGGTCGAACGCCTGCTCGCCTCGCCCGGGTACGCCGACTGGTTCGCCAACAAGTGGTCCGCGCTGCTGCGCAACAAGCGCAACGACGCCCGCCAGGCCCGCGGCACCTTCGCCTTCCACGCCTGGATCCGCGACAGCCTCGCCGCCAACAAGCCCTACGACCGCTTCGTCTCCGAGATCCTCACCGCCTCCGGCGACGTCGCCGAGAACCCGCCCGTCGCCTGGTACCGCCAGGTCCGCACCGTCCAGACCCAGCTCGAGGACGTCTCCCAGCTCTTCCTCGGCCAGCGGATGCAGTGCGCGCAATGCCACCACCATCCGTACGAGCGCTGGAGCCAGGCCGACTACTGGAGCTTCGGGGCCGCCTTTTCCCAGGTTTCCTACCGTTCGGGCACCCAACCGGGCGAGGACGTCGTCGTCCACCGCCGCGGCGAGGCGAAGGCGACCAACAAGAAGACGGGCCAGCCCGTGAAGGCGGCCCCGCTCGCCGGCCCCGCCTACGACGCCCCGGCCGACGAGGATCCGCGCCAGTTCCTCGCCGACTGGATGACCTCGCCGAGGAACCCGTGGTTCTCCAAGGCGCTCGTGAACCGCTACTGGAAGCACTTCCTCGGTCGCGGACTGGTGGATCCCGAGGACGACCTCCGCGACACGAACCCGCCCACGAACCCGGAGCTGCTCGACGCCCTCGCCACACACTTCTCGTCCGGAGGCTTCGACCTGAAGGACCTCGTGCGGACGATCGTGCACAGCACCACCTACCAGCTCGCCGCCGATCCCAACGGACACAACGCCCGGGACCGCCACCACTTCTCCCGCTTCTATCCGCGCCGCCTTCCCGCCGAGGTCCTGTACGACTCGGTGAACCTCCTGGTCGGCTCCGAGAGCCGGTTCGACGGCATGCCGCCGGGCACCCGCGCCGTCTGCCTGCCGGACAACAGCTTCAACGCGAACAACTACTTCCTCACCGTCTTCGGCCGGCCCGACTCCAGCAGCGCCTGCGAATGCGAACGCAGTTCCAACGCGTCGCTCAGCCAGAGCCTGCACCTGCTCAACTCGAAGGATCTCCAGACCCGCCTCGCCGCCGACGGCGCCCGTCCGGCCCGGCTCGCCGCAGACACCCGACCGCCTGCCGAACGTCTCTCCGACCTCGACCGGATGGCGTTCTCCCGCGCGCCGCGGGCCGAGGAGGTCGCCGTCTTCCAGGCCCACCTCGACCGCCGTCTCCAGGCGGTGAAGACGGGCAAGGACGACGCCGAGACCGCGGCCGCGAAGCTCAAGGCCGGCCGCGAGGCATGGGAGGACACCGTCTGGGCGCTGCTGAACTCGAAGGAGTTCCTGTTCAACCACTGACCCATGCGGCCAGCGTTTCCCGTCCTCCTCCTCGCCGCCTTCGTCGCCTTGCCGCACGCGGCTGCCCAACTCCCGGTCGCCCGCCTCCTCGGCCTCTCCCCGGCCGGCTCCCGCATCGGCACCACGAACGAGATCGCCGTCACCGGCTCCGACCTCGACGGCCCCGTCGCGCTGCGGTTCTCCGATCCCCGGATTGCCGCCTTGCCCAGGGACGGCGCCGCGGACCGGTTCCTGGTCGTCGTGCCGGAATCCGTTCCGCCCGGGATCGTCGACGTCCGCTTCGAGGGACGCTTCGGCCTCTCGAATCCGCGCGCCTTCGCCGTCGACGCGGCTCCCACGCTGGCGGCGCCGTCCACGAACTCGGTCCCGGAATCCGCCGCGGCGCTGGAACGCGGGACGGTCATCGACGGACGCGTCCCCGCCGGCGGCGTGTCCTGGTTCCGGCTCGCTGGCCGCGCAGGGGAGCACCTCCGGATCCGCGTCGAGGCCGCCGCGCTCGATTCGAGGCTGTCCCCGGACCTCGCGCTGTTCCACGCCGACGGACGCGAGCTCGCCGTGGCCCGCCGACGCGAACGCCTCGAGTTCACCGCCCCGTCCGACGGACCGCTCCTCCTCCGCCTCGCCGACGCCCAGTTCCGCGGGGGCGACGGCTTCCACTTCCGGCTTCGCGTCGAGTCCGCACCGCGGGTCGTGTTCACGCTGCCGCAGTCGGTCCAGGCCGGCCGGACGAACCGCGTCTCGCTCTACGGCCACGCCCTGCCCGCCGGCCAACCCGCCGGCATTCTCGGACCGGACGGGACACCGCTCGAACGCGTCGAGGCCGATTTCGTCGTGCCGGTGGAGCCCACCGCACCGCCCTCGGATGAGACCGCCGGGAACCCGCACCGTCCCGCATCGGCTTTCCTCGCACGGGACTTCTGGTCCACGTCCTGGAATCCCTCCGGCGCCGGGCCGGTCGCGGTCGGCTTCCACTGGACCACGAACGCCAGCGTGGCCCTCCACACCAACGGCATCCTCCCCGTGGTTCCGCCGTGCGAGGCTTCCGGACTTTTCCCCGGCCGCGGCGAGGTGGCCGGCGTCTCGTTCCAGGCCGCGAAGGGCACCGTGTGGTGGATCGAGATCGTCGGGGATCGCGCCCACCCGGACTGCGATCCGCACGCGGTCGTTCAACGAGAACGCACGACCCGGGACGCCGCGGGGAAGGTCCAGTTCGCCGACGTCGCCGAACTCGGCGACACCGACACCAACCACGGCGACCGGGAGTTCAACACGTCGCATCGCGACGCCGCGATCCGCTTCGAGGCGCCGGAGACCGGGAACTACCGCGTGCTCGTGCGGGACCTCTTCCACCTCGGCCCCAAACCCTCGCGCCGGCCGTTCCGCCTCTCCATCCGCCCGGCCCGGCCCGACTTCGACCTCGCGGTCTTCGTCCAACCGCCCGTGCGCGTCGGCGAGGACCGCAACCTGCCGGTGTTGCCCGTCGACCTCCGACGCGGTCAGACCGTAGCCCTCCGCGTCGTTGCCCAGCGCCGGGACGGCTTCGACGGCGAAATCGCCCTCTCCGCCTCGAACCTCCCGGCCGGCCTGCGCCTCGGCCCGGCCCGGATCCCGGCAGGCCAACACGGCACGACCGTCTTGCTCACCGCCGACACCAACGCCGCGGCCTCCGGCCCATGGACTCTCTTCGGCACCGCGACGGTGGACGGCTCGGCCCGGGTCCGCACGGCGCTCGGGGCAACGCTCGTATGGCCGGTCGCGGACTACAACCAGGAGGCGCCCATCGTGCGCTTCACCCGCGCCACCACCGCCGGCGTCCTGTCCGCGGAACCCGCTCCGGCCACGGTCCGCGTCGGCGGAGGCACGACCATCACGGCGACCGAGGGCGGCGTGCTGCGGCTTCCGGTCCACGTGCTCCGCCATCCCGACTTCCCCGCGGCCTTCAGCCTGAAGACCGCCGGACATCCGGCCTTCGACAAGGCCAAGGAGATCGCCGTGCCCGAGAAGGCCGGCGAGGTCGCGACCGAGCTGTCCCTCGCGGAGAACGTCCTGCCGCCGGGACTCCACACGCTTTGGCTCCAGGGCTCCGTCGCCGGCAAGTACCGCAACCAACCCGAGGCGCTCGCCGCGGCCGAGGCCGCGCTGAAGGAGGCCGACCAAGCCCTGGCCGCCGCGGGTCCCGAGGCGAAGCCGAAGGCCGAGGAACGCCGCAAGGCCGCGGAAGCCACCCGCAAGGCGGCCGAGGAACGCGCCAAGCCCCGCGACGTCACCGTGCCCGTCTGGTCCGAACCCTTCACGGTCCGGATCGACCCGAAGCCGGCCGCACCGGAGGCGAAGAAGTGATTCCGATCGGGCCAGGCTTCACCGGGATGCGCCACGTCGTGGCGGTGACGGCCTGGCTCTCGGTGATGGCGTCATCCGTGGGCGCCGCGCCGAAGCCGATCGCGTTCGCCGAAGCGAAGCGCGCCGATGCGGTCTCGTTCCGGAAGGACATCCTGCCCCGGCTCCAGGCGAGCTGCCTTCCCTGCCACAACCAGACGCGGGCGAAGGCGTCGCTGAACCTGGAGACGCCGGAGCTCATGCGGAAGGGCGGCGACTCCGGACCGGCGTTGATCCCCGGCAAGCCGGAGGAAAGTCTCCTGCTGCGGACCGCGGCCCACCAGGTCGAGGACCTCGTGATGCCGCCCGCCGACAACAAGGCGAACGCGCCCGACCTGCGGCCGGAGGAACTGGGGCTGCTCTCGCTCTGGATCCGCCAGGGCGGAAAGGCCGACGACGTGGCGGACGACACCCCGGCC
>CAIYXO010000053.1 GCA_903930165.1 uncultured Verrucomicrobiota bacterium
ATCGCCTTGTCGACGATGGATCGGGCGATGTCCGGGGTGGGACCGTCGAGGCGGCTGACGATGAAGGCACCCTTCGTGGGCTGCATCTCCGCGGCGTTGGTGGAGTTGCCAAACGGATTCCCGGCGAGGCCGGCCCAGCGGAAATGCCCGATCCGCGGCAGCAGGCACAGGTCCTGGTCCACGCAGGCGTCGTTCCGGTTGAGGACGCTGGGCAATCCGTTGGTGCCTTCCACCAGGTTCGGATCGTGCGGGATGTACCAGGGCACCCCGAAGCAGGGGACCAGATAACGGATCCGGCTGCGGACGAGGGTGTACCGGGTCTGGGTGGCGACCGGTCCGCCCGTCGGAACCGTTTCACGCGTCCATTCGGCGAGACCGTTCGTGGACATCCACTCGAGCAACGGCTGCTGGAGCCGCGTCGTGTATTCCTGGCGGGTGATGGATCCGCCCTCGGGCAGGTCGAAGCCCACGACCTGCGATTCCGGGACGGCCCTCTTCCGCGCGTAGTGTTCGGCGACGGACCTGGAATCCGGGACACGCGAGTTGTAGATCACCAGCACCTCGTCCCCTTCCGCCGCCACGAGCCGGGCGGCCGCCATCAGGAAGGCGACCAGCATCGACCAGAGGAGCCGAATCGTCGGAAAGCGGGAGGTTGGCACGCGGTTCAACATCAGGTCGGCGGGACCAAAGGCAAACCGAGTCGTTCGCGGACATGTCCGAAGAGCACCGCGAAGGTCTCGTCCGGGGTCTGGCCGGTGTTGTTGACCCGGATCGCGTCCAGCGCCGGGATCAGGGCGCCCTTCTTCCGGTGGATGTCCATGCTGTCCCGCCAGGCGCCGTCGGTGGAACCGCCCCGGCCCTCGATGCGCTTCTGGCGTTCCTCGGCGTCGGCTTCCAGGAAGAACTTCACCGGGGCCAGCGGGAACACCTCGGTTCCGATGTCCCGGCCCTCCATCACCAGCGGCCCCAGCGTGCTGCAGTCCCGTTGCCGCGCCACCATCCAGTCGCGGACCTTCCCGATCTGGGCCACCACGGGGACGCACTTCTCCACGGCGTCGGAACGGATCTCCTTCGCCGGGAAGTAGCCGCCGACATGGAGCCAGGCCTGCCCGTCGACGACTCGCATTTCCACCTTCCAGGAACGCAATTGCCGAGCCACGGCCTTCTCATCGGCGTCGGTCATCGGCTTCTCAAGCCGGATGCCCTTGCCGAGGCAGTGCCAGGCCAGGGTCCGGTACATCGCACCGGTGTCGACGTAGATGTAGCCGAGCTCCTTGGCGAGCCGGCGGGAAAGGGTGCCCTTGCCCGAGGCGCTGGGACCGTCCACGGCGATGACCTGCGGGAGTTTCATGGTGGGATGGCTCATTCGGCGTCGAGTTCGGAGGGGGTGAGGGACCGCCCGGTCCGCGCATCGGTCACGGCCACGCCGAGTCCGAACGGGGCCGGGGCGGCCAGTTTCCTGAAGAAGTTGGGAAAGGTCTTCCGGACACAGCCGGGGTTGCGCAACCGGATGCCCGGGACCTTCAGGCCCAAGGTGGCGAAACACATCGCCATCCGGTGGTCGTCGTAGGTCTCGATCTCCGCGCCATGCAGGTCGGAAGGCTCGACGGTGAGGGTGTCGCCGGACTCGGTCACACGGGCGCCGCAACGGGTCAACTCCGTGCGCAGGGCGACCACCCGCTCGCATTCCTGCACCCGCAGCCTCCCAAGGTCGGTGAACCTCACCGCATGGCCCGCGAGCGGCGCCAACGCGATCGCAGTCATGATGCTGTCCCCGAGATCCCGCTCGCGGGAGACCTCCGCCGGCAGGTCGAGGAACCGGGGATAGCGGGCATCCACCTGCCAACCGGAATCCGGCCAGTGGTTGACCGAAATCCGGTCGCGTCCCAGCAGATGCGCCGCCGCCCAGAAGTAGCTGCCGCTCGAGGCGTCGGGCTCGACCTGGAACTCGCCGCCCCGATGGGGGAACGTCTCCATCAACCGGCGGGTCATCTCCACATACGGCATCTCGTCCGGGTTGGCGCCGGTGACACCGATTTCCCAACCCGCGGAGCCCGAGGGCATGAGCAGGGCCGAGGCGAACTGGGAGCTTTCTGCGACGCTCACCTCGCATCGGGCCGCACGCGGGCCGGTGCCGTGCAGGACGGCGGGAAGACGGTCGTTCGGCGAATCGACCCGGTATCCGAGGGTCCGGAGCGCGGCCAGCAGCCCGGCCTGCGGCCGTTCATGCATGCGGGGAACACCGGCGAGTCGATAGGCGCCACGTCCAAGGCAGCACAGGGCCGCCAGGAACCGGGCCGCGGTGCCGGCGTTGCCGACGAACAGCTCCAACGGTTCCGCCGCGGTGCCGTACCGAGGGATCGTTCCGCCGGCTCCCTCGATCCGCAGGATGCGGTTCGCCTCCTCGGCGGGATCCGGCAGCACCTCCACCGGGAAACCCATCGTCCGCAGACAACCGGTCATCACCTGCGTGTCCTCGCTCCAAAGGGCGCCCTTGAGGGTCACGGGCCCGGAGGCCAACGCCGCCAGGATCAGCGCACGGTTGGTGATGCTCTTGGAGCCGGGGATGGTGATGGCGGAAAGGGAGGGAATCCCGGCGGGCGGGACGATCTCGATGAGGTCGGGAAGCGGCATCGGCACGTTCAGTCGGTCAGGGAACCTCGGGGTACCGGCCGTCGCGCCGGGTCTTGGCCTGCTGGAAGAACTCCTCCACCGCGGCCGCGTCCCCGTCGTCGAGCGCGCGGCGGAATTCCTGGAGGTCCTCGATGAACACCCCAAGCACCCGGGAGAGGTTGCGCCGGTTGGCGAACGAGATGTCGCGCCACATCTGCGGCGATCCGGACGCGACCCGGGTGGTGTCACGGAATCCGCCCGCGCAAAGCTCGCCCTGTTCCTTCGGATGGACCGGGCTCAGGACGTAGTTCGCCAGGCCGGCCGCAACCACATGCGGCAGATGGCTGGAACGTCCGACCAGGTCGTCGTGCAACATCGGGTTCATCCGGAGGACCCGTGAACCCACCGATTCCCAGAGGGCGGAGACCCGTTCCACGGCGGCCGCCGGGGTCGAGGCGGTGGGCGTGACCACGGAGACGGCGCCCTCGAAGAGATCGGCCTTCGCATGGGCCGGCCCCGACTTCTCGGCGCCGGCCATCGGATGGCTTCCGACGAAGAGCACGCCGGCGGCATGGGCGGCGGGCTCGATCTCGGCGACCAGGACCGACTTCACGCTGCCGACATCGGTCACCAGGCAGTCCGGCGCGAGGAATGGCGCCATCTCGCGGAACAACGCCGGCATCTGGCCCACCGGCGAACACAGGACCACCAAATCGGCGCCGCCCACGGCCTCGGCCACGTTCCGGGTGCAGCGGTCCACCACCCCAAGGGAAAGGCACTCGGCGATGGAAGCCTGCCGACGCACGAAGCCGTGGACGGAGTCCGCCAGGCCGCGCCGTTTCAAGGCCAGCCCCAGCGAACCGCCCAACAGGCCCACGCCCGCCAGTGTCACCTTCCGGAAATGCACGGCTGAAGCCTACGGGAGCCGCCTCGGGCGATGGAAGCCCTGAAGCCCCAACCCTTCCCGAATCCCTCCATACAAATCCGCACCCCACGCGGTCAATAGGGCGTGGTTCCGTCATCCAAAGCACCCGTCCCCACGCCGCCGCCCGCCGGCCGGCCTCCGACGTCACGACTCCTTTCCGGTATCGCCCTGCTGTTGCTGGGCGGCATCCTCCTGCTGGTTTCCCGTCCCTCCTGGAAGGATACTCCATCAACTCCGCCCCCGGCCGGCGCCGACGGCACCCGGCCCGCGGAGTCCGACGCCCCCGCAGGGGTCGCTCCCCAGCCCGCCGCAATCCCGAACCCAACGGATGCCGAGTCGACCGTCCGCCACCTTGAAGCCCGGTTCCTGTCCATCCAGCGCCGACGGCTTCACGACTACGCCGCCTCCCGGGGAATCGAGGTGCCAAAGGCCGTGCTCGAGTTCCTTGCCGCGGCGGAGCGGGGTGATTTCGAGCAGCTGAAGCTCCTTTACCTCGCCCTGATCCAGGAGAACGGCGTGCCCGGCCTGCCCGAGGAGACGCGGCACATCCTGCGTCCGTGGGTGACCGAGGTCTTCGGCGTGGAGGAACAGCTGCGCGGGTGGCCCGCCGGTGCCCTTCTCGACTACGGCCGCCGCGTGCTCGACTCGATTCCGGCCGGGGCCGTCTACCTCGGTGGCACCGACGAGGGCCGATTCATCCCGACCTTCCTCAACACCACCGCGGCCGAACCCGGGATCGTGCTCACCCAGAACGGCCTCGCCGACGGCTCGTACAGGGACTACGTGAGGTTCCTCCTCGGCGACCGCGTGCAGCTCCCCACAGCGGCGCAGGTCGATGCGGCGTTCGCCCGGGTGCTGGAGGAACAAGGCCAAACCGGACCTGACGGCATAAGGACCATGGGTGGCGGTCGCGCCGTGATGGCCATCAACGACCTCCTGGTCCGGGCGATCGCCGACCTCAATCCGGACCTCCGTTTCGCGGTGCAGGAATCGGGTCCCATGCACTCGACCTACCCGGGGGCGTCCTTGAACGGGGCTCTGTACCAGTTTGGGGTTCCGGTGCTGAGTCCCTCGGATTCCGAACTGGCGGCCATGGCCGCTTCCGCCGCGGAACGTTGGTCCAAC
>CAIYXO010000054.1 GCA_903930165.1 uncultured Verrucomicrobiota bacterium
CCGGGTACCCGCCAACCGTTGGATCGAGGCGAATCGATGTCGATGGCGAAACCTTCCCCGGCTCCATTGCGAAGGCCCGTCGGCGGATTCAGCGGCCGGAGAGCTGCTTGGCACGGCGGACGAGGTCGATGAACTCCGCGCGGTAGCCCTCGCGGTCGGGACCGAGCCCTTCCTCGGCCAGCTTCAGGACCTTGTCCCAGGTGAGGTCGCCCTTCTGCGGTGAATCCCGGAGCATCAGGCCGTAGCCCACCACGGCGGCGGCGAACTTGAAGTCGGCGGTCGCCGCGGAGGCGTCGTGGTCCGGATCCCGCACCGGAACCTCCAGCAGACGGCTCGTGTCGGCCTCGGGCTCCTTGTAGCGGACCTTCAGGTTCAGCAACTCGTCGCCGTGGGCCGTCTGGGACTTCGGCGTGGCTTCCGCCTTGGCATAGCGCAGGGGATCGACACCCGGCTTCCGTCCCGCCGCAGGCACGATCTCGTAGAGGGCCGTCACCGAATGGCCGGCGCCGACCTCGCCGGCGTCCTTCTTGTCGTCGTTGAAGTCGCGGTCGGCGAGGACCCGGTTCTCGTAGCCGAGCAGGCGCCAGCTCACGACTCGGGCCGGGTTGAACTCCACCTGGATCTTCGCGTCCTTGGCCACGGTCTGGAGCGTTCCGCGGACCTCCTGCTTCAGGACCTTCCGCGCCTCGGTGAAGGAGTCGATGTAGGAGTAGTTGCCGTTGCCCCGGTCGGCGAGCAGCTCGGCGGTGTCGTACCGGAGGTTGTCGGATCCGTACCCGAGAACGCTCAGGAACACGCCCGACTTCGCCTTGGCGGTGATCAGGTCGAGCAGGTCCTCGCGGCGGGTGAGGCCGAGGTTGAAGTCGCCGTCGGTGCAGAGCACGACACGGTTGACGCCACCGGCGATGAACCGGTTGGTGGCCATGGCGTAGGCGCGCTCGATCCCGGCGCTGCCGTGGGTGCCGCTGCCGGCGCGGAGCGCGTCGATCGCCTGCTGGATCTCGGCCTTGCGCGATACGGGCGTCGGCTCGAGCGCGACGTTCGCCTCGCCGGCGTAGGTCACCACGCCCACCTGGTCCTTGGGATCCAGCTGGTCGAGCAGCAACCGCAGCGAACGCTGCACGAGGGGAAGCTTGTTGTCCGGGGACATGGAGCCCGAGACGTCGACGAGGAAGACCAGGTTGGCGCGGGGACGTTCGCGGACGTCCGACTCGCGGGCCTTGAGCCCGATCCGCACCAGGCGGTGCTCGGGGTTCCACGGGCAGTCCGAGACCTCGACATTCGCCGCAAAGGGCTCGCGGCCCTTGGGACCGGCGTAGTCGTAGGGGAAGTAGTTCACGAGTTCCTCCAGCCGGACGGCATCCCGCGGCGGCAGGGAACCCTCGCGGAGGAACCGCCGGGCGTTCGCATAGCTCGCGGTGTCGGCATCCATCCCGAAGGTCGACAACGGGGCCGCAGCCACCTCGCGGAAGGGATTCTCGACGATCGGCTGATACCGTTCGCCGGAGGCGCGGGTCGCGGGGGCGGGAGAAGGGGTTGTGAAACGGTACAAACGTTCCGACTCGGGATTTCGCCTGAGCTCCAGCCGCACGGGCTCCCTGGACTCGGCAACCGACTCGGCCAACTGCCTGACGCCAAAGTAGTCGTGTGTCGATGGGGTTGGAACCGCCAGCTTGTCGACCTTCGCATCGGCCCGGTCGTAGAAGAAGGCCTCCGCCTTCGGCTTCATCTCAGCGGTTGCCGCGCCCGTGGACAATTCAAGGCGATCCCCAGGGGGACGGGGCGTGGTGGACTGCGCCGCGCTGACCGCGGGAAGTGCACCACGGCTCCGGACCAAGGCCGGTTCCGCCGCGTCCAGCGGTGTTGTGGGGTCGGCGGAGGACAGTTGGTTCATACGGCCGGCCACCCCGGCCGGAGCTCCCGAGACCGGTTGGGAACGCACCGCATTCGGGGAGGCCGAAGCCGGCCCGTCCGACAACTTGGCGACGTCGGATCCCAACTTGGCGAGACCGCCATTGGCGGAATGAGCCGTGACCAGGGCGTCGTCCGCGGACGGCTTGGACGCAACCGGAGCGCCCCCTGCCAGACCGGCGACGGGACCCGCCATCGGAGGCGCGGCCAAGGCCTGGTTCTTCAGGCGCGGAGCGGCGACGCGGTTCGATCCTTCGATGGACGGTTCCGGCCGGACCTTCCAAGGCGTCCAAAGCGCCAAGGAGATCGAAAGAGCGGTCGCCGCGGCCAGGGAGAACCCGACAACGGGACGCGTGATGCCGGTCCACAGCCGGCTGAACCACTGGAGAGGTCCGACGGCCGGCGACGGTTCGACCAGGGCCGCCCGCTCGGGGTGGGCCGCGGCCTCGAGGATCCGGTCACGGCGCCCCTCGTCCAACTCGGGCTCGGGCTCGGCGGAAAGCTGGGTCTCAAGGGTGTCTGCGAGACGTCGCAACGCGGCGATCTCGGCCCGGAGCTCCGGGGATTCCGCGATCGCCTTCTCGATCACGGCATGCTCCTCGGGACTGACCTCGCCAAGGGCGTAGGCCGTGATCTCTGGGGAATCTGAGGTGAGCTTCATGGTGGGAATCAGGCTTTGGACGTCGGGCTTCGGGCTTCGGGCTCCAGGTGACAGGGATTCAGCCGCGGGCGAGGCGGGAGGGACGGTCGAGCGAGGACATCTGTTGTCGCAGGGTCTTGAGGGCGGTGTGCAGGAGGAAGCCGACGTTCCCCACGCTGAGGGCGGTGAGTTCGGAGATCTCCTGGTAGCTGAGCTGGTTCTGGAACTTGAGCCGCACCACCTCGCGCTGGTTCGGGGGGAGCCGGTCCACCAGGGCGAGCAGGTTCCGCGTGCTGTCGCGGTTCTCCGCGGCCGTGGATGGGCTCGGGCCCTGGGCCGGACGTGATTCCAGTTCCTCCTCGGTCAATGGTGCCATGCGTCCCTCCTTGCTAAGACGGTCTACCGCCCGGTTGCGGGCCACCGTGAACTGCCATTGGGCCAGATGCTTGCCGACCTCCTCCCGCTGCTGGCCGCAAAGGCGCAGGAAGGTGTCCTGCACGATGTCGCGGGCGGACTCGGCGTCGCCGGTCAGCGAACCGACATACCGCAGCAGCGGTGCCTCGTGTTCCTCGAGGGCCTTGCGGATCCATTCGGTCCGTTGGGCGGATTCGTCGACAGGTGTTCGGCTCATGGCGGATCGCGGTGCGTCCACAGGGACAACGGACGTTGCGGGGATTCCTTTGAAGAGAATTTCACCGCACCCTGAATCCGTCGCCAGCGGGATTCCGGACAGGAACCGGGCCACGGAGACACGGAGCGCACGGGGCCCCGCGGGATGACACGGATTCCACGGATGGTGACGGGAGGCGGATTTCTTGACGGGAGTTCACAACCAAAGGGGCC
>CAIYXO010000055.1 GCA_903930165.1 uncultured Verrucomicrobiota bacterium
ATGAGGCCCCACTGGAGGGCGGCCAGCACCATGAACCAGCGGCCAACGGTCTCCGCCCGCACCCTCATGGCTTCCACTCCCGGACCACCTCCCAGGCCATCCGCCTCAGGTAGAGCGCATCGGCCTCGTCCATCCCGGCCGGGACGTATGCAAGGGGTTCCGGACTGGTCCGGTACAACGTGGCGTACACCACGCACGTCTCCAGGTACGTGCCCGACAGGCTGGGATGCTCCCGGTCGGGAGCGAACAACTCCAGCTTGGGTCGCTCTTGGAGCACCCGCTGCCAAGCCACCGCCACCGGCGCCACCTCCGCCCCCAAATCGCCGGCGACCGCCCGGTGTGCCTCCGAGATCTGTCCGTTGTCGATCCAAGCCAGCCGTGCATAGGCCCAGGTCATGAGCAGTATGGGCCGCGCCTTCACCGCCCGAACCGACTCGACGAACTTCCGCGCGTTCTCACGGAAGTACGAGACGTTGATCTCCGGGAGGTCTTCCTGCAGCAGGACGTCGGTCCAGCCGCCAGCGGCGATCATGGCGCGGGGTTCCGGGCGTTCCCAATTCGACTTCAGGGTGGCGCCCCCCTGGACGCTCTTCCCGGTCTCCAGGCGGACCGCTGCACCGCCGGACGCCGCCAGCTTCTCGAGATGCGAGTAAACCCCATCGTTCCAATAGGTGAGGCTGTTGCCGACGAACAGGACCCTACGAACGGGAGTCTCAGCCGGTTGGGGTTTGGGATCCCGATCGGCAGCCTTGGCGACGGATCCTTCAGCCATGGTCCAACACAGCAGCGCGACGGCGCACCGACACAGGAGATTCGGGACAGGAATCGACCACCGGCTGTCGCGCTGGATTCGATTCATGCACAGGAGTTCACGGTAGAGGGACGAACGTGGATGGAGGCCGTGGAATGCTCAACAGGAGATCACGTCGCGGAGGAAGTCCTACGCCTCCGGCAATGACCGCTTTCGGCCCTATGCAACGGTTTGCATCCACCCTCCGGAACTACCTTTTCGCCCCCCGCCAATGGAGATCTCACTGACGGGTTCTTGAGGGCATCGCCGCTCGCGGAGTCGTTGAGTCGGACGGTTACCGTCGGAATTTTTGGGCTATGGCTCACGCCACGGCCCGCCCTTTGTCCAGTGACCGGGCCAACCGCTCCGTGCCCGTGCCGCCTCGGCGGCCGGGAGCAGGAATTGCCCAGCCAGTTTTACCACTTCCGTGAAATCTGGGTTTGGGTCGGTCCGGACGACTTTTCGCCAGAACGCTTTCCATTGTGTCTGCTTGATGGATTCGGTCGCGAAGACGGTGCTCAGCCCAACGGGAACGGCCGCCGGAATCTCGGTGTTTCGCCGGGCGAACGTGGCGGAAATGGCCCGGGCCAGCCGCTCGCCTTGGAAATCGAACCGCTACGAGAGGAGCCAAACGTCAAAGTAGTCCTTCATCCGGGTGTTGCGTTGTCCCAGTGAAACCATCGCCTCGAACTTTTCCGCCAAGGCGGTTTCCTTGGTGTAGGCCCGTAGGACGGGCTTTGGCATGTCGAGCAGGGTGGGAAACTCAATCTCCTCGGGCTCCAAGGTGAACGCGTCGCCGAAGCCGATGTCGGCCTGCACCGGGATGCGGGCATTCCCAACCCGCGCCCGGAGAGTGTCCCGGACACCAACGTACTCTTGGTCTGCGCGGATCGACTCCGCTTCGATGGACTCCACCTCGAACTGCACACCGTCATCCACCGCGATGGAGCAGACGCTCCGTGCAGTAGCGCTCCAAAAGATCCTGGAGCGACA
>CAIYXO010000056.1 GCA_903930165.1 uncultured Verrucomicrobiota bacterium
CCTCGACGTCTACATCGAGCAGCCCTGCCTCTCCTACGAGGAATGCCTCGCCGTGCGGCGGAACACGGACCACCCGTTCGTGCTCGACGAGAACGTGGACAACCTCGACCTGCTGCTGCGCGCCCGGGCGGACCTCGCCATGGACGTGGTCAACCTGAAGATCAGCAAGCTCGGCGGCCTGACCCGCACCAAGCAGGCCCGCGACCTCTGCGTGAGCATGGGCATCGCGATGACCCTGGAGGACAGTTGGGGCGGCGACATCACCACCGCCGCGATCGCCCACCTGGCGCACAGCACGCCGGAGCCCTTCCGCTTCACCAGCACCGACTTCAACAGCTACGTCACCGTCAGCACCGCCGCCGGGGCGCCGCAGCGGGTCGACGGCTACATGAAGGCGGGAACCGGTCCCGGACTCGGGATCACGCCGCGACCCGAGGTCCTCGGCCCCGTGGTCGTCGAGGTCCGCTGAAACCGAATCCCGAGTCCCGCGCCCCGATGAGAACCCTTCTCGTGTTCGCCCGCCTGTTGTCCGGCCTGGCCGCCGTGCTCGTCGCGGTCCCGGCCTTCGCCGCCGAGACCAACTCCCCGCTGCTCACGCTCGAACGCCTCTACGGCTCCGGCGAGTTCGGCGGCGAGGGCGGGCCGTCCCTGAGGTGGCTGGACGACGGCTCGGGCTACACGACGTGGGAGACGGCCACGGGGCCGGGCGGCGGCCGCGACCTCGTCCGCCACGATCCCGCCACCGGCGCGACCAACATCCTGGTGTCCGCGGCGGACCTCGTCCCACCGGGCCGATCGTCGCCGCTGTCCGTGGAGGACTTCGCCTGGTCCAAGGACCGGTCGCGCCTGCTGGTCTACACCGACTCGCGCCGCGTCTGGCGCACCAACAGCCGCGGCGACTACTGGGTGCTCGACCGCACCAGCCACGAGCTGTTCCGCATCGGCGGCGACGCGCTCCCGTCGACGCTGATGTTCGCCAAGTTCTCGCCCGACGGCCGCAAGGTGGCCTACGTCCACGACCGGAACATCCACGTGCAGGACCTCCAGTCCCGCCGGATCGAGACGCTGACCGAGACCCCCACGCCCCACATCGTCAACGGCACCTCCGACTGGGTGTACGAGGAGGAACTCTACCTGCGCGACGCGTTCCGCTGGAGCCCGGACAGCCGGTTCATCGCCTTCTGGCAGTTCGACACGGAAGGGGTTCCCGAGGTGGCCCTGGTGAACAACACCGACAGCCTCTACCCGAAGGTCCAGTGGGTGAAGTACCCCAAGACCGGCGAGCAGAACTCCGCCGTGCGCATCCTCACCGTCGAGGTCGGGAACAAGACGGTCCGTCCGGTCGCGTTGCCCGGCGATCCGCGCAACCACTACCCCTTCGACCTCGAATGGCCCGAGGGCTCCGCGCAGTTCGTGGTCCAGCAGCTCAACCGCCTGCAGAACACCAACCGGATCTTCCTCGCGGATCCCGTCACAGGGGTCGCCAAGGAGTTCCACTCCGACACCGACGCGGCCTGGGTCGAGGCGCACCTGAACCTCCGCTGGACCCGCGACGGGAAGCGCTTCGTCCTCCCCAGCGAGCGCGACGGATGGGAACAGCTCCATCTGGTCTCGCTCGACGGGAAGCGGAAGAAGGTAACCCGCGGGAAGTTCGATGCGGTCTCGCTCGTCCACCTCGATGAGAAGGGGAAGTGGCTCTACTACATCGCCTCGCCGGACGATCCCACCCAGCGCTACCTCTACCGGACGCGCTTCAACGGGCGTTCCACCGAACGCCTGTCGCCGACGAACGAGCCCGGGACCCATTCCTACTCGGCGTCGCCGGACGGACGGTGGGCGGTGCACACCTGGTCGCGCTTCGACCAGCCGCCGC
>CAIYXO010000057.1 GCA_903930165.1 uncultured Verrucomicrobiota bacterium
GGGCTTCGCCCAGGGCGGCCACGTTGGCATCGTTCTCGACGACCACGGGCAGGCCGGAAAGCTCGCGTACCCAGTCGCCCAACGGGAAGTCGTGCCATCCCGGCACCTGATGGGAGCAGCAGATGAGACCCGTCTCATGGTCCACAGGGCCGCCGAACCCGATTCCGACGGCCTGCGGCCGATGCCTGGCGACCAGCCCCGGGAGAACCGAGGCGATCTGCTCCCGGATCCCGGCACCACCCCGTTCGCGGTCCGCGGCGAGACGATGGCGTTCGAGGAAGGTCCCATTGCGGTCACCGGCCACCACCTGGATCTTGGTTCCGCCGATTTCGATGCCGAGAAACGTCATGTTGATGTCGGTTGCCCTCGGCTCGACGGGAGGCGTTGAGCGCGGGGGGCCTCGGGAGATACTCCGGTTCCCGGCCCGGACTCCACCGGATATTGCATCCGGAGCTCCCGCAAGGCTCCGTTGGAAGCCCGAACCGGAGGGGATTCCCGGTCCTCAGCCCTCCTGCCTGAGGATGCCGAGGGGCGGTTCGTCGGTGATTCCCCGGCTGGAAAGCAGGCCGACCACCACCGTCACCACCGTGACCAGGAGGAAGGCGACGAGGAGCGTCGGAATCGAAACCGAGAACGACGGCGACCGGAACGTGAACCGCGCCAATCCCCAGGCCGCGCCCACCGCCAGGACGACCCCGGTCGCGGCGCCGAGCACGCCGAGAACCGTGTACTCCGCCAGCAGCGACTGGCGGACCTGACGTCGGCTGGCCCCCAGGGTCCGGAGGATCACCACCTCCCTGACCCGTTGCCAGCGACCGGTGATCACCGCTCCCGCCATCACCACGAGCCCCGTCACGACGGTGAACATCGCGAGGATGCGGACGGCGAAGCCCGCCTTGCTGACGATCCCGTCGAGCGTCTGGAGGACCAGGGTGAGGTCGATGATCGAGACGTTGGCGAAGCGGGACACCACCGCGCGTTGCATCCGGGCGGAAGCCTCGGGATCGGCGACGCGCGTGGCGACGACATGCATCGCGGGCGCCGCGTCGAGGGAGCCGCCCGGGAAGACGACGAAGAAGTTCGGACGCACCTGCCGCCAGTCGACCTCGCGCAGGCCGGCCACACGGTTGGTGACCAGCACTCCCTGGACGTCGAAGACCAGTTCGTCGCCGATCTCGAGCCGGAGATCCCGGGCGATGCCCGTCTCCAGGGTCACCGGAATCGGGGCGTCGGGCGTGTCGAACCGCGGGACGAACTCGCCGGCGACCAGCTTTTCGGAGGAGACGAGGTTGGTCCTCCACGTGGAACGGTACTCCCGCCGGAGCGTCCATCCGGGAATCCGGTCGCCCTTGTCCGAGTTCCACGCGTCGACCGGCCTTCCCTTCATGGAGGCGATGCGCATGGTGACGATCGGCGCCTCGTCCAGGACCGGAAGGCCCTGTTCTGCGAGGACGGAAATCACGCCGTCGCGCTGATCGGGCTGCACGTCGAAGAGGATCGCGTTGGGTTGACGGTCGTTCCCGGGAGGAAACAGCTGCTCGAGCAGGACGTCCCGGGTGAGCTGCAACGTGACGAGGAGGAAGGTCCCGAGACCGACCGAAGTCAGGACGAGCACGGTCCGGTTGCGTGGTCGGTGGAGGCCGGCGAGTCCTTGTCGGACGGGGAACGGCAGGCCCGGAGGCGTGAAGGCGCGGGCGGCCCGGACCAGGCCGGCCGCCACCAACGCGAGCAGCCCGAAAGCGGCCCCGAGTCCCGCCACATAGGCGGCGCCCTCCCACCAGCGGCGCGCCTGGAATCCGGCGAAGAGCACCAGTCCCACGACGATCAGGGAACCGATGGTCCACGGCCAAGGATCGCGTTTCGGCCGCGCCTCGAGGCCGGCACGGATCACACTCAGCGGGGACACGCCCCGCACTGCACCCAGCGGAAGCAGCGTGAACGCGGCGCTGACGGCGAAACCGGCCGAGGCCGCGACGATCGCGGGTCCCCAGTGGAACCGGGCCTCCAGGGTCACGGCCGTGAAGTCCTTCAGAAGACCCGGGAGGAAGGCGTGGACGCCGAGTCCCGCGACCAGTCCGACCGAGGTTCCCACCGCCGCGATGGCGAGGCCCTGCGCCAGGTAGATCGCCGAGACGGGATCCACCGCGCCGCCCAGGCAGCGCAGGACGGCCGCGTTGGGGAGCTTCGAGGCGACATGGACCTGA
>CAIYXO010000058.1 GCA_903930165.1 uncultured Verrucomicrobiota bacterium
CGGCGGCCTGGACGGCCCCGGCCTCCGCGGCGCTGGTCTTCGCCAGCGCCCTGCTCTGCCTGCTGCCGCCGGTGCGCTTCGAGGGCGGTGGACGACTTTCCCTCGCGGCCTTCGCCGCGGCGCTGTGCTGGCTGCTCGCCGCGGGACTCGCCGCGGGACTCGTCCCGCCGACGATCGCCCGGGCGCTGGCCCCGCTCGGGACCTTCTCGGTCCCGCTTCGGATCGCCCTCGGACACCTGCGCCACCCGACCGGCCGCCACCGGCTCGCCATCGCCGGACTCGCCTGCGCGGTGGCCATGACGGCGGGCATGGCCATCCTCGTCGGCAGCTTCGACACCACGATGCGCGGTTGGATCGAACGCACCTTCATGGCCGACCTGTACGTCTCCAGCGACGGCGCCCAGAGCGCCTCCACCCAGAACCGCCTGCGGTCGCGGACCTGGAGGGCCATCGCCTCGGATCCGTCGGTGCTCGAGGCCAACGTCGTCCAGGTCCAGGACATCCGGCTCCCGGGCGGCAGCACGCTTCTCGTCGGCGGCAGCCCCGGGTTCATGCGGCGTCACGCGCGGATCGCCTGGCGCGAGGAACCCCTCGACGACCGCCTCTTCGACCCGGCCCGCAACCGCGGGCTCGCCATCGCCAGCGAGAGCTTCTCCCGGCGCTTCCGGCTCGGACGCGGCGACCGCCTCACCGTCCCGACGCCGACCGGTCCAAGGGAGCTGACGCTGGCGGGGATCTTCTCGGACTACGGCAACGAACGCGGGTCCCTCGTGGTCCAACGGGAGGACCTCGCGCTCTGGTTCGAGGACGAGCAGGCCACCAGCGTGATCGTGAAGCTGCGGCCGGACGCCGACGCCGAGACGGTCCGCGCGCGATGGATCGCAGCGGAGCCGGGTCTCGCCGTCTTCACCAACCCGCATCTCCGCTCGGAGGCTCTCCGGATCTTCCGCCAGACGTTCGCCATCACCCACGCCCTCGAGGTCATCGGCATCGCCGTGTCCGTGGCCGGACTCGCCTTCACCCTGGCCAGCCTCCTCTGGGAACGCCGCCCCGACCTGACCGTGCTCCGGGCCCTCGGCGTGCGGCACCGCGAGATCGCCGCCGCCGCCGCCATCGAGGGCGTCCTGACCGCCCTGGTCGGCGTGCTCGCCGGATTGGCGGCCAGCCTCGCGCTCGGATGGCTGCTCATCCACCGGGTCAACGTGCAGACCTTCGGCTGGACGCTGGAGACGCACGTCCCCGGAGGCTGGCTGATCGCGCTGGGGACACTGGTCCTGCTGATGGCCGCGGCGACGGGCTGGGGGTGTCGGACGTTGGGGCGCCGACCTGCCCGCGGAACGCGAGGAATGAGATGAAACCCACCGGATCCCAATCCACCCGGCTGATCCTCGCGCTGGCTTCCAGCCTGGCCGGGGCCGCCGCCGAGCCCCCGGGACTCGCGCCGGACGGCTTCGCGCTGCCGGTCCAGGGACGACGCTTCGAGTTCCCGCGGGACCACGGAAGCCATCCGGATTTCCGGATAGAGTGGTGGTATGTCACCGGACACCTCGAGGCCCGGGACGACGCACGGGAACGGTACGGGTTCCAGGCGACATTCTTCAGGAGGGCGGCGCCCGGAGCCGCGCCCGGCGCGGACCGCGCACTCGAAGGCGTGTCGTTCGCCGGAGACGAGATCCACCTCGCCCACATGGCCCTGCTCGAAGTCACCACCGGACGGTTCCTCCATGAGGAACGCCTGAACAGACGCGGATGGGACGCTGCGTCCGACACCTCGGGGCTGGATGTCCGGAACGGCTCCTGGTCGCTCCGGCAGCTGGGCTTCGCGGTCGGGCCGGATTCCCGGACAGCGAGGCGGGGGGCCGGGATGGAGCCGATGCGGCTGCACGGAGGGGTGCGGGGCGAGGCGCTCTGGAACCTCGTCCTGACTCCGGCCAAGCCCTTGGTCCTCTTCGGGACCAACGGGGTGTCGCGCAAGGCCGCCGAAGCGTCCGCCGCCAGCCACTACCTCACCTGGAGCCGCCTGGAAACCGAGGGCGAACTGACCCTGGGCGGCCGGACCCGGCGCGTTCGCGGACTGGCCTGGATGGACCACGAGATCAGCAGCAGCCAGCTCGGCGCGGGCCAGGTCGGCTGGGACTGGGCGTGCCTGCAGCTCGACGACGGGAGGGAGGTCATGGCGTACCGGATGCGGCGCGCCGACGGTTCGACCGACCCCTACTCCACGCTCGCGCGGATCGAGGCGGACGGGACCGTCCGCCACCTGGATCCAACGGGGTTCCTGTGGACGGCGGAAGGGACCTGGAAAAGCCCGCGTTCAGGCGGCGTCTATCCGGCGGGCGTCCGGCTGGAGATCCCCAAGGACCCCACGGTCGGCGGGCCCGCCACGACCTACCGCTTGCGGCCGCTCGCCGCGGATC
>CAIYXO010000059.1 GCA_903930165.1 uncultured Verrucomicrobiota bacterium
CGAAGTGAAGGACCCTAGCCATCTCTGCACGCGTGTCGCCCCCAGCACCCGCATAGGTCATCGCAAGTGCCGTCTGGATCGAGTAGGGAGAGAGTACGAGGTTGCCACCTGGTTCCGTCGACGTGATCTGGCGATACAGGTCGAGTCCTAGCAGATTGATCGCTTGGGACGCCCTGAAGGTGGGATGGGCTTCGGCGGAAACGATGGGCTCGGCCACAAGGATCAGGCCCGCTGAAACGGCTGATGCAGCGGCAAGAGAGCGTTGCATACTCTGATCGTAGGAGAGAACGGAGATCCTTTGACAAATCTTTTCGGCGTGTCAGCCCGAAGCCGGGTTCGCGCCTTCCCCTGTCCCGGCCCGACCGGCATCCTGCGCCCCAATGAAGGCCGTCATCCTCGCCGCCGGGAAGGGCACCCGCATGGGCGATCTCACCCAGGAGGTCCCGAAGCCGATGCTGCCGGTGCAGGGGCGTCCCATCCTCGACCACATCGTCGAGGGCCTCCGCGACGCCGGCATCTCGGAGTTCCACATCGTCACCGGGTGGCGGGCCGAGGTGATCGAGTCCCACTTCGGGGACGGTTCACGCCTTGGCGTCCGCGTCTCCTACTCCCGACAGGTCGTCCAGGACGGCACCGGCAAGGCGCCCGAATTGGCGAAGGACTTCGTGGGGTCCGACGACTTCATCCTCACCTACGGCGACATCCTGGTTCGGCCCGAGACCTACCGTCGCATGCGCGAACGTTGGGATTCCGGACCGTTCGACGGGCTGCTGACGGTCACCGAGGGCGAGGATGTCACGAAGGGCGGACTCTTCTTCTTCGACGACGAGCGCTTCCACCTGACGCGCCTGGTGGAGAAGCCGTCCGCGGCGGAACTGGAAGTCCTGAGGTCGACCGGTTGGATCCGGCCCGGCAGGCCGGTGTGGTACAACGCCGGCATCTACCTGTTCCGGCCGTCGCTCTTCGAGTACACGGCGCGCCTGGAGAAGTCGCCGCGCGGCGAGTACGAACTGACCGACGCGTTGTCGGCGATGATCTCGACGGGGCGCGTCCTGGCGGGACTGAAGATCGAGGGACGCTGGGTGGATGTGCGCGACCCGGCCGTGCTGGCTTCCCTCCAGTCATGAGCGACATCGAAAGGACGGGCCCGCCGCGTCTGCGTCTGCGCCTCACCCCGGCGGCCGAGGGCGCGGTGCGTTCGGGGCACCCGTGGGTCTATGGCGAGCGCATCCGCGAATCCAACCGCGAGGGCCGGTCGGGCGAGGTCGCGGTGGTGTACGACCGGAAGGACCGGTTCCTTGCGCTCGGCCTGTACGACCCCGACTCGCCCATACGGCTCCGTGTGTTGCACACGGGGAAGCCGGTGCCTGTGGACGACGCCTGGTGGCAGGCGCGCATGGCCGCGGCGATCTCCTGCAGGGCCGGGCTCTTCGGCGCGGACACCGACGGCTGCCGCCTGGTCAACGGGGAGTCCGACGGCTGGCCGGCGCTGATCCTGGACCGCTATGCCGGGACGCTGGTGCTCAAGCTGTATTCGGCGGTGTGGCTGGAGCGGGTGGACGACCTGGTGCGTTGGATCCGGGCCGCGGAACCGTCCGTGGGACGGGTCGTGTTGCGACTCAGCCGGAACGCCCAGGCCGCCTTCGAGGTGGCGGGCTACCGGGACGGACAGAACCTGTTCGGGACCGACGACGCGGGCTCGGTGGTGTTCCACGAGGACGGCCTGCGGTTCTGGTCGGATGTCGTGAAGGGCCAGAAGACGGGGTTCTTCCTCGACCAGCGCGAGAACCGGCGGCGTGTCGGTTCCCTGAGCGCCGGCGCGGAGGTGTTGAACGCGTTCAGCTTCAGCGGCGGGTTTTCGCTCCATGCCGCCAGAGGCGGAGCGGTTTCGGTGACCGACCTGGACATCTCGCCACACGCGCTCGACGCGGCCCGTCGGAACTTCGAGCTGAACCGCGAGGATCCGAGGGTCTCCGGGGCGCGGCACCAGTCGGTCCAGGCGGACGCCTTCGAATGGCTCGAGAACGGGCCGGGCCGTTTCGACGTGGTGATCTGCGATCCGCCCTCGTTGGCGAAGCGGGAACACGAGCGGGCCGGCGCGATCGAGGCGTACCGGCGTCTCGCCTATGCGGCGGCGGGGAAGGTGCGTCCCGGGGGACTGCTCCTGGCCGCCTCCTGTTCGGCGCACGTGCTGGAGGAGGAGTTCCACGCGGCCGTGATCGAGGCGGTGGACCGCACCGACCGGCGTTACGAGGTCGTCGAGCGGGCGGCGCACGCGCCGGACCATCCCGCGACCTTCGGCGAGGCCCGGTACCTGAAGGCGGTGTACCTGCGGTTCCCCGCCTGACCCGGATCGGAGCGGAAGGGATTGGCACGCCGAGCGGCCAAGTCGCTGGGGAGCGGGAAATGAACCGCCGGTTTCCCTCATCGGAACC
>CAIYXO010000060.1 GCA_903930165.1 uncultured Verrucomicrobiota bacterium
CGCCGGCGCCGTGCTCCTGCTGCTTCCGGTCCTCCTCTGGCGGAAGGGCGCGGCATCCTGCTGGCAATCGCATGGAACACGTGCCCGGTTCGGATTCATGGCCGGCATCTCCATCGCGGTGGCCTCGACGCTCCTCACCAAGCTGGACTCGATCCACCTGGCCACGCGCACTCTCCTGATCCTGGTCCCCTACGTCCTGATCATGTGGGCCGCCTTCGAGATGGGAGCCTGCGCCGTCGCCCTGGGTGGCGCCTGCACCGGGATCGCCGTCTCCCTCGCGACCAACCTCGGCCGCGGCCCGTTCGCCACCACGGACCCCATCGACTCCTTCAACGCCTGCTGCCTCTTCAACCTCCTCACCGGAACCTCGAACCTGTGGCTGTCGACGCTCGCCTGGGAGCGCAGCGGGACGCTTCGCACCCTCCAGCAGGCGGGCGAACGGCTCGAACAGACGGTGCGGAGCCGCACCCTCGAGCTCGAGGAACGCACCCAGGAACTCCAGGCCTTCTCCTACGCGGTCTCCCACGACCTCAAGGCGCCGCTCCGCGGGGTTGGCGGATGGATCCTCGCCCTCGAGGAGGACTGCGGCGACCAACTCGACCCTGCCGGCCGCAGGCACCTGGCCCGCATCCGTTCCGAAGCCGAGCGGATGGGCACGCTCATCGAGGGCCTCCTCACCCTTTCCCGCATCGGCGTCTCCGAGATCCGGACCGCCGCGGTCGACGTCTCCGCGATCGCCGGAAGACTCCTCCAACGCCTCGCGGAGGAGTCCCCGAATCGCCACGTGCAGGTCCGGGTCGCCCAAGGCGTGGTCGTCCGAGGCGACCCGGTGCTGGTGGAGATCGCCCTGATCAACCTGCTGGAGAACGCCTGGAAGTTCACCTCGGCCACCGCCGAGGCCCGCATCGACGTGCTGCCCATCCCACCCGGGGAGGCGGCCGGATTCGTCGTCCGCGAAAACGGCGCCGGGTTCGACCCGTCCAACCGCCACCGTCTCTTCATCCCGTTCCAGCGCTTCCACCGGGCCTCGGAGTTCCCCGGAACCGGGATCGGCCTCGCCACCGTCCAACGCATCGCCCGCCGCCACGGCGGAACGGTCGGGGTGGAGTCGGCACCCGGTCTCGGCACCACGGTGGAGTTCCGCCTGCCCGCCTACCGCGCCGCCGAAAGGAAGACCCATGAAACCTGATCCCGGAACCATCGTGGTCGTCGAGGACAACGAGTCCGACGCCGACGCCGCCCGACGCGCCATCGAGCAATGGGGAGGCCCGGGCACACGGGTGGTCGTCGCCGAGGACGGCCTGCGCGCCGCGGAACTGCTGCTTCCCTCCCGGAACCGGTCCTCCGACGCGACGTCGGCTCCGGGCCTCATCCTGATCGACATCAACCTCCCCGGACTCGACGGACTCGAACTGCTCTCCCGCATCCGGCGGCACCCTCCCCTCCGCCATGTGCCGGTGGTCATGGTCAGCTCCTCGGCCGAGGAGGAGGACGTCCTGCGCTCCTACGAACGCGGCTGCAACAGCTACGTCACGAAGCCGGTGGACGTCCGGACGCTCCGTTCCCTCTACGCCACGCTCGCCAACTACTGGATCCGGATCAACGCATCGCCGCGCGCACGACTCGCATGACCCAGCAAGCCCACCTGCTCATCGTCGAGGACGACCCCAGCGACGCCGGCCTCCTCGAGCGCGCCCTCGGGCGTTCGGGAGGTTGCTTCACCCACGATGTGTCGCAGGACCTGAAGGAGATCCGGGAACTGCTCCGGACGCGCCGCTACTCCGCCGTGCTGTCGGACCATTCCCTCCCCGGCTTCACCGCCTCGGACGTGCTGGCCGCCGTGGAGGACTCCGGACTCGACCTGCCGGTGCTCATCGTCTCCGGGGCCGTGGGCGAGGACCGCGCCGCGGACCTGATGCGGGAGGGGGCGAGCGACTTCGTCCTCAAGGGCAACCTCTCCCGCCTGATCCCCGCGCTCCAACGGGAACTGCGGGATGCCGAGAGCCGTCGGCACATGTTGGTCTCCGTCGAGAGGCGGGTGCGCAGCGAATCCCTGCTGAGGCTCGTCGTGGAGCTCTCCGGGGACAGCTTCTGGGAGTGGGACCTCGCCTCGGACTCCCTCAACTGGAGCGGCACCTTCGGAACGCTGTGCGGAGACACGCAACCGTTGGAACCGGTCGTGGCCACGTGGCAGGACCGCATCCATCCCGGGGACCGCAACCGGGTGGCGGCCGAGATCTCGGAGGTGCTCGAGGCCGGCGGGAGCGCCTGGTCCGGCACCTACCGTTTCCGGGCCGACGGCGACCGCTGGGCGCTGATGATGTCGCGGTGCTACATCCTCAACGACCACGAGGGACGCCCGTCACGCGTCATCGGCGCCATGTCCGACATCTCCGAGCGGGAATCGATGCTGGAACGCCAGCAGGTCTTCACCGCGCTGGCCGACCAGGCCTCGGAGAGCATCGGCGTTCTGGATCCCGAGACGGGACGGTTCGTGGAGTTCAACCGCAAGGCCCACCTCAGCCTGGGCTATTCCGCGGAGGAGTTCGCAAGGCTCTCCGTGTTCGACATCGACTGCCGCTTCCAGAGGCAGGAGCTGGAGAGCCTGCTGATGGAAACCCGGACCACCGAGATGCTCGACCTGGCCACGCGCCACCGGGCGAAGGACGGGTCGATCCGCGAGGTGCGGGTGCGAACCCGCCCCGTCCTCCTGCAGGGCAGGACGCTTCTCGCCTCCGTTTGGCTCGACGTCACGGAACGCATGGCGATCGAGGCGGAACTCCGCCAGGCGCAGAAGATGGAGCTGCTGGGGCAGCTGGCGGGAGGCGTCGCGCACGACTTCAACAACGTGCTTGCAGCGATGCGCCTGCAGGTGGAGCTGGCGCAGTTCGGAGCGGTTCCGGGACAGGACTTCGAGGCCTTCGTGGCCGGCATCTCGCAGATGGTCGACCGCGCAACCAGCCTCACCCGCCGTCTGCTGAACCTGGGAAGGAAGGGGACGCTCAAGCCGGAGGAGTTCAACCTCGACGAGGCCGTGGACGACCTCGTGTCCGTGTGCCGACGCCTCATCGGCCCGGCCATCGAGATCCGAAGGACCCGGTCGGAAGGCCTTCCGATGGTCCACGTGGACCGGTCGTTGATGGACCAGGTCTTCATGAACCTGCTGGTGAACGCCCGCGACGCGATGCCCAAGGGAGGCGTGCTCCAGATCGACACCCGGGTGGTGGAGGTGAATCCGGATCCCGTCGTCCCGGCAGGGACGTGGCGGGGCCGGAGCTTCGTGCAGGTGCGAATCACCGACACCGGATGCGGGATGTCGAAGGAGGTGCTGGCACGCATCCACGAGCCCTTCTTCACCACCAAGGAGCCGGGTCGTGGAACCGGGCTCGGCCTCAGCGCGGTCCGCCGTTCGCTGCAGGAACACGGCGGCTGGATGCTCGTCGAAAGCACGGAGGGCGTCGGCTCCACCTTCACGAGCTTCCTTCCGCTCAGCAGCTCCGGGGTGCTGGAACCCACTCCCCGGCGCCCCAGGGACGGCGCGCCGAAGGTCCTGCTGGTCCTGCTGGATCCCCAACTGCGGATCCTTGCGGAGAAGATCCTGCTCCGGATGGGATGCACCACCGTGTCCTGCTCCGACGCGGAGGAGGCCTATGCCGCATGGCAGGCGGGACGCGACACCGTGGATCTCGCGATCGTGCCCGAGTCGATGGCCTCGCCACGGAGCGGAACCTCGCTGCACCGGATCATCCAGGAGGGGATGCCCGGCCTGCCCGTCGTGCTGACGGTCGACTCCATCGACCCGACGTTCACGGTTCCGCCGCCGTACAGTTCGGCACCGCGGCGTCTGACGATGCCATTTTCCATCGAGAGCCTGTCGGAACTGGTGGCGACGACGTTGGCGGGCCACGAGCTGAAGCGGCTTCGCTGAAGCCTTGGGAAGGCTGGTGCCGCGGGCGGGACTCGAACCCGCACGGCCTTGCGGCCTGGGGATTTTAAGTCCCCTGTGTCTGCCATTTCACCACCGCGGCGAAGCGACTGGAGGGCATGACGCTACGGACAGCCACGCCCCCGCCGCAAGCGCCACCCATCGCCCCGCCGGGAAACGCCCCACCCTTCGGCGGTTAGCCGGACCGGACCTTGGCCGGCCGTGAAGTGGCCAACCCACTCCTTGGGATCCGACTCGTGGAACCCTTGGCACCCTTGGTTGTGAACCCAGCTTCCGGCCGTTGCTTTCCCATCCGTCTCCATTCTCACATACTCGGCCTCCGGAAACCGCCGTCGCTCCTGGAGATGGACTTTCCCAACATCCGGGACGCCGGAATCCGCAGAAGACCTCAGGGTAGGGAGTACCGGCTTCAGCCGGCGGAAACCGTCCCAGCCCAAACGCCGCGGAATCCAACCCAACGGGCTTGAGAGGCACTTCCGGTCGCGACCCGGTTTCTGCACAGACCAGGACGTGTCCCTTGGGGCTTTCCGCGCAGGTTCGGCCGTTGCTTTCCCATCTGTCTCCATTCTCACATACTCGGCCTCCGGAAACCGCCGTCGCTCCTGGAGATGGACTTTCCCAACATCCGGGACGCCGGAATCCGCAGAAGACCTCAGGGTAGGGAGTACCGGCTTCAGCC
>CAIYXO010000061.1 GCA_903930165.1 uncultured Verrucomicrobiota bacterium
CCCTCCGCCAACGGCTCCAGCGGGGTCCGTTTCCACTCCCGCAACCGCCGCAGCTCATCCAGGACGGCCAACCGCTCCTCGTCGAGCAGCGCCGGGTCCGCCAGGCGGCCGTTGTTGAGCGCGATCTGACGATCCGCCCAGCCGTCCCGCAACCGCCTCACCAGGTCGAGAAGACCCCTCTCCGGCTCCGGGATCTCTCGCTGCTCGGTCGCGGCCTCGGTGATCAGGCCTTGGGCGAAGCCGTCGCCCTCGAAGCGCCCCAGGAGACCCGGGATGTCCCCGCCGGTCTGGAAGTGCACGGCGAGGATCCGCTGAACGGCAGGATTCACCACCCAGTCCGGATCCAGGTAGGCCGTCGCCGCGTCCCGCAGTTCTGGCGTCAACAGGATGTACTTCAACAGCCACAGCTCGTTGGTCGATGGCCGGGTCGGCGGCGGTGCGTGCACCGCGTCGAGGACGTCGTCCGGCGGCTCGTCCGGATTCGAAGCCGGTTCCGCCCGGCGCGGCCTCTGGGCCGACTCGTGGCGCTTGAACTCCGTCCGCACCGACCCGACGTCCACGCCCAGCCGCTGCGCCGTGCGCTGCGCGTAGGTGTCCACCAGCACCGCGTTGCCGGTCTTCCGCGTCGCCTCCGCCATCGAACGCAGGACCACCAGCCGGCCGCGGTCCGAGGACGTGTCGTTCTCCGAGCACAGGTGCTGGAGGTAGAAGTCGAAGAAGCCCTGGGCGCGGCCGAGCACCGTCCGGAAGGCTTCGGCGCCCTTCGACTTGATGAACGAATCCGGATCGTCCGGCGGCGGGATCGACACGACCTTGATCGCCACGCCCGACGAAAGGAGGTCGTCGAGCGCGCGCACCGCGGCGTTGCGTCCCGCCTTGTCGCCGTCGAAGCACAGGACGACCTCGTCGACGTAACGCTTGAGGATGCGCGCATGGTCGGCGGTGAGCGCCGTCCCCTGCGGGGCGACGACGTTGCGGATGCCTGCGGCGTGGCACGCGATGGTGTCGAGCTGCCCCTCGGCGACCACGGCGTGGCCCGCGTCGAGGATCGCCCTCTTGGCCTTGTCCAAGGCGAAGAGCACGCGGCCCTTGGTGAAGATCGGCGTCTCCGGCGAGTTCACGTACTTCGCCGACTTCTCGTCGCCCTGCAGGACGCGGCCGCTGAAGGCGATCACCCGTCCCTGTTCGTCGCAGATGGGGAACATCAGGCGCCCGCGGAACCGGTCGTACCAGCCACCGGACTCCCGTTTGAGGATGAGTCCCGCCTGCTCGCAGAGCTCGGGGGCGAAGCCCTTCGCCTTGGCCCAGTTCACCGTGTCGTCCCACGACTCCGGCGCGGCGCCGATGCGGAATTCCCTCACGGCGTCCTCGGAGACCCCGCGCTTCGCGAGGTAGGCGCGGGCCACCTCGCCGGCGGCCTCGGTCGCGAGGCAGTTCTGCCAGCGGACCGTGATCGCCTCGTGCAGCTTCAGCAGCTGGTCCTTGATGGACCGCTGGGCCTGCGCCGCGGGGTTGTCATCGAACTCCAGCGGGATCCGCGCGCGCTCCGCCAGCCGCCGTACGGCTTCCATGAAGTCGAGGCTCTCGTACTCCTTCACGAACGAGAAGACGTCGCCGCCCTTCCCGCAGCCGAAGCACCGGAAGATCTGGCGCGACGGGTTGACGTTGAAGCTGGGGGACTTCTCCCGGTGGAACGGGCAGAGGCACACGAAGTTCGCGCCGTTCCGCTTGAGCGGGATGTACGAGCCGACCACGTCCACGATGTCGTTCGCGGCGCGGATCTGTTCGAGCGTGCTGGGTGAGACGAGGGGCATCGTCGTTCGTCGGGTCCGTTCGGAACGGGCCTACCTCGCCTCCGTGTAGTTCACGTAGCCGATGAACATCTCGTCGTCGGTCTGCTCGCCGAAACCGACCCGACTCGCGGCGTTCGGGTTGAAGGGATTCCAGCGCGAGTTGTCGAAGGTGCCCTGGATCCTCAGACGCGAACCGGCGGGCAGCCGCACCGGCTCGGCGAGGCGGTAGAGCGCCTGCCAGGCGAAGTCGTACTTCGGCACGTTCAGGAGCGTCCGCACCGATCCGTCCGGAAGCACCGCCTCGAACCGCATGGAGTTCCCGCGGTAATGCATGTGCGGACTCAGTTCCCGGATGTCCACCGCCGTGGCGAACGTCCGCTCGCCTTGGATCCGGTAGCCCTTCTGGCCGGGCTGGATGTCGATCGCGGTGTTGTAGGCCGCGCTGGTCTTCAGCTCCGAAGCCGGTGCGCGGTCGGTCAGGTACAGGCCGATCTCGGAGGTGTCCGTGGTGGCGGTTCCGTTGGGCGTGTAGTGCATCTGGAAGACCAGGATTCCCCGGCCGGCCAGCAGTTTCCCGGTCTCCGGCGGATAGAACGACTGCTTCATGCCCGGGACGAAGGCCGCGAAGTAGCCCGCCAGCCCACCCTGGATCGCGTTCACCTGCGCCAGCATCTGAGTGAGCGTCCCCGGCACCACCTGGAAGACCAGCGCATGATGCACCACCGACGGGTTGCCCGGCCGCACCGCCGCCGCCCGGATCCATCGGTTGGTCGGCAGGGAGTTCGTGACGAACAGATAGGAGTACGGCACCTCGCCACGGGCCGGGATGTTCTGGCGCGGAAGCCGCAGCACGAGGTCCGGCGTTCCCAACGGCCAGGTGCCCGGCTGGCCCGCGGGTTCGGCGAGGGGATCCACTCCGTCGCCCCGTGGCGCCCCGGCGTCCAACCAACTCACCAGGGTTTCCCGTTCCGCCGGGCTCAGGTTCATGTCGTTCTCGAAGGCGCCGTGCGAGGGGTCCGCATGCCACGGAGGCATCAACCCTTCCAGGAGGCTCGCCCGGACGGACAACGCCCGGTCCGCGACGGTGGCGTGGCCGGTCATCGCCCAGGACCCGATGTCGCCCGGACGATGGCAGCTCTGGCACTTCTCCCGCAGCAGCGGCGCGATCTCGGTCCGGTAGTCCGCGACCTTCGGGGCTCCCAGCGCCAACGCCGGTCCCGTGGACCGGACGAACTCCACGGCCGGGGACTGGTCGGCGAGGAAGCGCGCGACGGCGTCCGCCAAGGGCATGGTCCGATTCGCGGCGGCGGACCCCGGATCGCAATCCTCCTCCACGGCGCCCCGGTAG
>CAIYXO010000062.1 GCA_903930165.1 uncultured Verrucomicrobiota bacterium
CACCGCCGCCGCCAAGACCGGCCTGATCGACCGCTGGACCTCGGCGGTCGCGGAGCTTCTGAGGAAGCCCGACGCCGGGACGGAATCGTTGCCTTCGGAGGCGGTCAAGCGGTTGAGGCTCGTCTTGTCCGACACCAACGACGTGGGCGGCATCGCGGCGACGTTGCGTCGATGGACCTCCGGCGCGGTTCCCCTGGAGGAGTTGCTCCGGAAAACGGGATCCAGCAACGGGATGTCAGGAATCCGCCTCGGTCCGGGGCGGACGGGTGCGGCGTTCCTCGCCGACGGATCGAACCAGATCGAGGCGCCGCACCGCGACGAACTGGAGCCGGCCCGACTCACCGTCGAGGCCTGGGTCCGTCCGGAGGTTCTCCCGACCGAAGGCGAAACCCGTCGTTGGCTGGTCTCGAAGGGGGCCAACGAGTGGGCCGAAGGACATTACGCCTTGGTGATCGACGGCTCCCGGGCGGGGGCCTACCTCAACATCGGCGGCGGACCGGAGAAGGTCTTCGCGGCGTGGTCGGCGTCGGGAGTCCTTGAGGCGGACCGTTGGCGGCATCTGGCGATGACCTTCGACGGCCAGGTGCTGCGGGTCTTCATGGATGGCGCTTCGGTGGCGGAGGCGCCGGTGGCCCGCGAACGGAACCGTGGCGCGGGGCCGCTCGTGGTGGGACGTCGGCCGGATGGGTATGTCGGATTCCGCGGCGCGCTCGACGGGATCCGCGTCCATGCGCGTGCCTTGGAAGCCGCGGAGCTGAAGGCGGCCTTCGAGAACCCGGGAAAGCCGGGGAGTGGCGCCCTGATCGCGGGGTGGGAGTTCGACGATCTGGACGAAGCCGGGAAGCGGGCCGTGGCGGAAGCGGAGACGCGTCGGTTCCTGAAGGGACCGGAGGGGCTTCTCACGCCACCGAAGGACTTCCGTGCCCTGCTGGCCGAACCCACGAGACGGGAATTGGAGTCGTTGGAAGCGAGGCTGCAGCGCGTCCGCACCAACGCGCCGCCTCCGGTCGAGTATGCCTTGGCGGTTGAGGAGGCGTCGGTGGTGGACCTGCCGGTGCATATCCGTGGCAGCCACCTCAACCCGGCCAAGGAACCGGTTCCGCGGGGATTCGTGCGGGTCGCGCATCGCGGCGGTTCCGTGGCCCCGCCGAAGGATCGCAGCGGGCGACTGGAATTGGCGGAATGGCTGACCGGGCCGGAGAACCCGCTCACGGCGCGGGTGATCGTGAATCGGGTCTGGCAGGCGCATTTCGGTGAGGGACTGGTTCGGACGCCGGACAACTTCGGCCTGCGCGGCGAGAATCCGAGCCATCCGGAGCTGCTCGACTGGCTGGCCGCGGAGTTCATCGCCTCGGGTTGGGATCTGAAGCGCCTGCACCGGCTCATCCTGACCAGCGAGACCTGGCGTCGTGCCGGTCGAGGACATCCCGGTTTCGATCCGGAGACGGCGACCCGGGATCCGGACAACCGGCTCCTATCGTGGTTCCCGAGGCAGCGCCTGGAAGCGGAGATGGTGCGCGATGCATTGCTGCTCGTCTCGGGCAGGTTGGATGCGACAATCGGCGGCTCCCTCGTGTCCTGGAAGAACGACGAGTACACGCCCGAGGATTCCGTGAGTGCCGGTTCGGTGCGCCGGTCGCTCTACCTGCCGGTGGTTCGAGATCGGGTGTACGACATGTTCACCATCTTCGACTTCGCGAACCCGAGCGTGGGCACGTCGCGTCGGACGCCGACCGTCGTTTCCCATCAGGCGTTGTTCTTCCTCAACAGCCCGCTGGTGCGGGAGTGCTCCTCGGCATTGGCGGACCGGCTCCTCGCGCTTCCGGGGAATGATTCCGTCCGGCGAATCCGGGAAGCCCATCTCCTGGCGCTGGGACGTCCGCCGAGCCCGGCCGAGACCGACCGGGCGATGCGCTTCCTGGAGGCCTCTTTCCGGCCTGAGGCGCCCGATGCGGAACGCCGCGCCTGGGCAGCCTGGTGTCAGGTCCTGCTCGCCTCGAACGAGTTCCTCTACCGGGACTGAGCCGAAACGATTCCGAAGGAGCGTAGACCGGCCTCACGCAAAGACGCCAAGACGCGAAAGGCGTTCCGATTTCGGGTTCGAAACCGCGATGACCACTTGAGTTACGGTTCCGAAACGTGAATTCAGCGGCTCCGAGTCTCCTCGCCAGCGGCTTTGCGGTTTTGCGTGCCGATCCCTGCTGCATCGTTGGCTGAGCTGGATCCAAGCACGAGAGACCCGCACGCCAAGTTGCCGAGACGCGCGGGAACAGGAGGGAACCACAGAGGTGGCTGAGGCAGAACCGGACACCGGCTGGAG
>CAIYXO010000063.1 GCA_903930165.1 uncultured Verrucomicrobiota bacterium
AAGATCGCGGTGAAGGTGGTGTTGATCGCGGAGATCAGCATCTGCGCGCCCATGACCTTGGAGAAGCTGTCGTAGAATCCGCGGAAACGCTCGGCGATCTCGCGTCCCGTGGCCGTGTAGAGGTTGTCCTCGCCGGCGTCGGGTTCGGCGCCGAAGTCCAGGCGGACCGAGAGGAACAGGCTCACGGCGACGACGACCCCGATGATGAGCGAGACCGTCTCGACCGTGGCGGTGCGGGCGTACTGGCCGACGTTGGCGAGCTTCGACTTCACCATCGTGAGCGCGGTCACCTTGAGGCTCGCGAGGTCGGTGAAGGGCAGTTCCACCCCGATCCGCTCGGCGTACCCGACCACCGCCGGGATCGTCTCGTCGGCGATCTTGGGCAGGGCGACGTACGCGTGCTTGATGAAGAAGTAGAACCCGGCCGTCACGCCCCCGAGAAGGACGACGAAGAGCGCCAAACCCAACCAGCGGCTGCGTCCGAAGGAGAGGAGGTTCAGGGCGAAGTAGGCGAAGAGCGCGGTGATCAGCGGCGTGGCCAACTGCAACACCCCCACCAGCAGCAGGAGGATGCAGATGAACACGTACGAGATCCGGTTGGGTTTGCCCATGTGGAAGGAAGATGTGGTATGCGACCGAGAAGCGCCATGACGCGCTGGTTCAGGTTTCGATGAGGCGCTCCATGTAGACCACGTCCAGCCAGCGGTCGAACTTGTACCCGACCTGGCGGAACAGCCCGACCTTCTCGAATCCGAACCGCGCGTGCAGGCGGACGCTCGCCTCGTTGGCGGCGTCGATCGCCGCGATGACCGCCCGCAACCCCCTTTCCTTCGCCGCGGGGATCAACGGTTCCAACAGCCGCGAACCCAGGCCGCATCCCCGCTGGTCGGCGGCGACGTAGACCGAGTTCTCCGCGGTGAACCGGTAGCCCATCCGGTCGTGGTAGGGATTCAGGGCGCTCCAGCCGAGGACGCGTCCCGTCTGCGGATCCTCGGCGACGAACATGGCGTAACGGCCCCGCTCATGGGCCTCGAACCACGCCTCGCGATGCTCCAGCGTCCGAGGCTCGTAATCGTAGGTGGCCGTAGTCGTCAGGACCGCGTCGTTGTAGATGGCGAGGATGCCCGGGCAATCGGTCCGGCGTGCGGGTCGGATGAATGGTTCCATGGTCGTCTGCCGCCTTCGGCTGCGCGGCAGTCTCCCCACGCCCCCTTCCCGGGCCAAGCCTTTCGGATCCCGTGATGACCGGATCCCATTCATGGTTTCCCGGCCGGCGTCCGGAGCCGGTCCGTCGCCACGGCGAAGCCTCCGGACCCTACAGATTCCCCAACATTGGAAGAGAGGTCGGCCACGCGATGGATGCCACCGTGTACGCCGCTGTCCCGGAACTGGATTTTCCCGCTCCCGATTCCAACCGGGCTCACCGCCTACCCAGGAGGAACGCCAACAGCTGGTGGAACTCCTTCTCCGGGATCGCCTCGCCGAAGTTGTCCGGCATGAGCGAAAGCGGGCTCTCCTCACGTTTCGCGACTTCGGCCTTGGGCACGTTGAACTCCGCGCCGGTGCCGTTGGCCAGCACGAGCAGGGCCCCCTCTTCGCGCCGGAACAGCCCGACCATCGTCTCACCGTCCTTCAGCGTCAGCACCGTCTGGCGGAAGGCGTGGTCCACGTTGCGGTTCGGGTCGAGGATGTCCTCGCACAGGCGCTCCACGCCGCGGTTGCCGATGCCGGTCAACTGCGGACCGACCAGGCCGCCCTGTCCGTCGATCTGGTGACACGGGGCGCAATGGGTCTGATACACCTTCAACCCTGCGGCCGGATCCGCCGCAGCACCGGCATGGGCCGACCTGCGCGTGGCGATGAGCTTCTCGCGGCCCTCGTCCGCCGGCGGAAGCCCTTTCGTGAGGGCATCCATCCGCGCGGCCCAGTCCTTCGGGTTCGCCCGTTCGATCCGCGAACGGGCTCCGGTCAACTGCAGCAACCGCGGCGAGGCCAGGCCCTGTTCGACCGCCTGGAGAAAGGCCTCGGCGCCGTCGCGGCTCGCGATCAGGGCGACCGCCCACGCCTGCTGGACCCGGTAGGGTACACCACGCAACGCCGACACCACCGCGGCACGCGCCTCAGGGACGGCAGTCTCCGCAAGGACGGCTCCGAGGCGTTCACGCAGGGCCGCCGGCTGGGTAGGGTCGGCGAGGACGGGCGCAACGGCGGCGACTCCTTCCGTCGGCGCCAAGGCGACCAGCCCGCGTCCGGCCGCGACGCGGGCCTCCGGCTCGCCGGCCGTCGTGAAGAGCCGTCGGAGATGGGGTGCGAGTTCCTTGAGACCGAGCCGGGAGGCCATCTCCGCGGCGCCCGAAATCCGTTCGGCCAAAGCCCGAGGCGAAACCGGCGGCAACGCCGGCGCCCCTTCCACCCCCCCGACGGCCAGCCAGGCATAGGCGTCGCCGGTGTCGCCGTCGGCGAACTCCAGCACCACGCGGCGGCCGGCGACCTTGGCGGTATCCCAGGTGACTCGGGTCACGGCGTCGTTCCTCGGCGGCCAGGCCTCGAAGAGGATCTCACCGGTCTCCGCCGAACGCAGAAGGGCGGCGTTCACCTTCTTGCCGGGCTTGTCCGGGTAGCCGTCATGGCCACAGAGCCAGAACGAAACGGCGGGGCCGGCGACGAACACCGGCGACCGGAGCGTCCCGGTCTTCTGTTCGCCCCGGGCGATGCTGGAGAGCACCCGGACGACCTGGCCGTCCGCGGTCTTGCGGTCCTGCCAATCCCACGGGCTCTCGGTCGGAACCTTCTCCACCGGGACGTTGCCCCATCCGGCCGAGGCGTCGTCGGCGAGCAGGCCCGTCGCCAATTCCACACCCCACGCCTTCAAGGCGTCGGGCATCGCCAGGCCCCTCTGCTGGAGGCCCTGTTCGATCGACCGGAACAACGCGAGCTGGAAGTCGCCCTGCCCCGCGAAGCGTGCCCGCACCACGGAAGCCAGCCGCGGCAGTTCCGATTCCGGCGCATGACGGGCCGCATGACGCAGGGCCTCCGACAAGGTCGGCGAGGACTTGTCGGAAAGCCGCTCGACCTGGCCGAGCAGGAAACGTGAGGCCGCGGCCGAAGGGATCGAGATGGCCACGTCGGAGACCGCGGCCAATTCCGTCGGCGTGGCCTTGCCGGAATCGACGAAGGACCCGAAGACACCTTCGTCCCGGAGTTGGTCCCGGAGCGACTTCCGCAACGTGTAGACGAGATGGGTGTCGGCCGGATCGGACTTCGCGAGGACGGCCGCGACCGCGGCGACGCCGGGTCCCGAGGGGGAACGGCCCAACGCCTCGGCTGCGCACCGGCGGACCAACGCGTCGGTGTCGGCGATGCCGGCGATGGCGACCCGGGTGGCCACCTGAACGAGATCCTCGTTGGGAACCAGCCGGCGCGAGGCCCGGTAATGGACGTCGTTGGCGAGCCGCTGGGCATGGACCCTCACCACCGGACTCGCGTCCTGGGAAGCCGCGCCCAACTCGACCGCGGCCAGCGAGCCGAGGCGCTGGAGCATCCAAAGCGCATGGACACGGGCCCGGATGGCCGCGGGGTCCGCGCCGGTGGCACGCCGGAGCGAAGCACGGACCGGAGCCACGGCGGCGTTTCCGAACCGGTCCTCCAGCTCGGCCATCGCCATCAGGCGCCGCGGCAGGCTCGGCGACCCGAGTTCCCCGACCAACCCGTCGAGGTCCTGGGCCAACGCCGCCGGGCGGAGATTCGGCTTCCCGTCCGCCTTGCGGTGGACGATGCGCCAGAGACGTCCCCGTTCGCGGTCACGGCCCGGATGGGTCAGCGGCACCTCGTAGTGTCCGATGATCCGGTTGTAGAAGTCGGCGACGTAGAGCGCTCCGTCCGGCCCGAGCGTGGTGTCCACGGGCCGGAACCACGGATCGGTCGAGGTCAGGAAGTCGGGCTGCTCCACCGCCTTCGGAGTCGAACCCACGAACTCGATCCGGTCGCGGTTGAGCCGGCTGGTCATGACGTTCCCGATCAGGAACATGTCCTTGTACTCGGCCGGCCAGAGGTCGTCTTCGTAGTAGAGCGCGCCGTCGATCGCCGTGCTGCCGTGGGCGTGCTCGAGCATCACGGGCGCGAAGCCGAGGCCGTCATGCGGTTTGCCGAAGCTCGGATAGTAACCGCCTTCCAGCAGCTGGTAGATCGGTGCGCTGTGGCAGTCGCTCGAATACAGGTTGCCCCGTGCGTCCCAGGCGAGGCCGAACGGGTTCACCTGACCATGCGTGTGATGCTCGATGCGCGAGCCGTCCAGGCGGATGCGGTAGGTGTTGCCGGAGTTCAGGTCCACGTGGCTGCCGTCACGGGCGGTCACGTGGGAGTCGTTGTTGAAGCCGTGGGTCGCGTAGAGCCAGCCGTCGAAGCCGCGCCGGAACGACGCCTGGTTCCCATGCGTGTCCCGGGTGTGGTCGAACGGCCCGTACAACGCCGTCCGCTTGTCGGCCTTGCCGTCGCCGTCGGTGTCCTCGAGCAGCCAGATGTTGGGAATGCTCCAGACGACCGCCTTCCAGCGTCCGTCGCCGCCGCGGAACGGATGGACGCCAATGGGGATGTTCAGGCCGCCCGCGAACTCGGTCACCTTCCCAGCCCTGCCGTCCGGACCGAAGTCCTCGAAGATCATCAGGCGATCCCTGCCGGTCCGGTCCGCGGGCGCCGGCCACGGGTACTCGATGCTGGTCGTGACCCACAGCCTTCCCGTCGCGTCGAACGCGAGGTTCATCGGCTTGTTGATGTCCGGTTCCGCGGCCACGAGCTGGATCTCGAAGCCCTCGGGCAGACGGAACTGCGGGCGTTGGTCGGACGGCGGACGCGGGTCCGTGGTGCGGACGCCGAGGTTCAGCTCCTCGTCGGCGGCACGCAGCGGGGGCGTCGCAGCCAAGGACGCGGCCATGACGACAGAAGACAGAACGGCTCGGCGGAAGGCGGTCACGGGGAACACGGACGTGGACGTTACGTGGAAATTCGGTCCGGGAAAGACTTCGGAGAAGGCGACCCGTGGAGAACCCTACGTTGAGAAGCCGCCCTTTGCGACGCGGCCGGCATCCATTTCCGCAGCATTCCGTGCGTGGGCAGGTACACCACCGCGAGGAGGCCGGCCATCCACGCGACCAGGAATGCCGGGGCCGGCATCCACGACTGGGGTCGGGCGTCGTCGAATCCGAAGACGTAGTTCACGTTGTTCGGAACCAGCTTCCCCGCGTGCTCCGGACCGGCGGGCGGCAAGAGGAAGTAGGCGATCAGGCATGCCGTCCATCCGAGCGCCGTCCACGCCGGCAAGGCCCGGCGGTCGTAGCCCGTGCACCGCACCGCGTACACGAGCAGGAACGGCAGCCACCCGTGGAAGAGGGAGAGTCCGCGGAGGAACAGCGACCGCCCGGGATCGAACAAGTAGGCGGTCATCCCCACCAGACGTCCGCCCGCGAGCTGGAAGGCGAAGTCGGCACACCAGAGCGCCTGCGGCAGCAGGATGCCGACGGCGGCCATCGAGAGCAGGAGGGCGTTCTCCATCCACAGGCCGACCAGGGTCAGGAACAGCGCGAGGTCGCAGAAGTAGAGGAAGTTCGTCGGACCGTACTTCGACCAGTAGACCGGCACGAGCACCGCCATGAAGGCGGTGAAGGCCAGCTTGGGCAGGAGGGGAATCCGGCGGGTATCGGAGACGATGTCGTTCATGACACCGCATTCACTAACCAAGGGATTTCAGCACCGGTGAATCGGAACTTCCCAAGGCCGAATCGAGGGAGTCGATGGTGCGGGCGAACCAGGGTTCCCTGGCGGGGCTCGCCGCCGACCGGCCCGGTCCTCGACGAGGCCGGCTCACTCCGCGGGATCACGGCCGAGCCACAGCGTCGGGCACGAGATACGCATTCGGGATGCCGGTATCCAGGGTGGCCAAGCGGGCCTCGTGGGAATCGGCGAGAAGCAGCAGGTGCGCATCGGTCGTCTGCGAGGAGGTCAGGCACCATCCGGGCCACCGGTCCGAGGCTTGGTCGTCCGGAACGAACTCATGCCGACGCCCCAGGACGGCCAGCATCCCCTCCAGAACCTCGCCGGCCTCGCCCACTGTGATCCGCCCGCCGGTTCGCTGGACCGAGACGCGGACGAACCCGAGCTGCGGAATGGCGGACGTCAGGATCCGGTCCCGTGCCGACAGCGATGCGATCCAGGACGTCACCTTCCGATGGTCCCGATGGTCGGACCAGCCCCAGGCCACCAGGACATTGACGTCGAGGAGGAATCTCACGGGAAGTCGGCCATGATTTCCCGGACCGTCTCGAGGGTGAGCTGCGGATGGCCGGCCAGCGGTGCGAAGACCGTCGCGCCCGTGAGCGGGCAAAGGACCCTGCCGGGCTTCTCCGGTGCAACGGGCCGCGCCCCGGCCCGACGCCGCAGGAATTCGGAAAGCGTCAGCTTTTCACGGCGAGCCTCGCCACGGATGCGGCGGGCTTCCGCAGCCGTCACCCTGAATGTCAGCGTCGTCATCCTGTCAGACCGTCTTACACGCAGGTGCCAGGGTCAAGATCGAGGCCCCAAACGGATCGATGCAGAAGGGAATGTCACGCGACGGACCGGAGCGGGCGGAGAACGGGATGGGAACCGCCGCTGGGGCAGCCGCGGCCACTTTGCGTGAAGCCGCCCTTCGCTCCCGGTGGAGGATTCCGGCTCAGCCCGTGCGCTTCCGCCGGAACACGCCGCGGCCCCAGTCGTCGAAGATCGAGTAGCTCACCGGGGTGACGAGCAGCGTCAGCAGGAGGCAGAGCATCTGGCCGCCGATGATGACCTTGGCCATGGAGGCCCTGCCGGCGGCACCGGGACCGGCCCCGAGCGCGATCAGGATCATCGAGACGACCAGCAGCATGGTGGTCATCAGGATCGGCCGGAGCCGTACGCGGTTCGCCTCGAGGATGGCCTCGTCGCGGGGCATGCCGCGG
>CAIYXO010000064.1 GCA_903930165.1 uncultured Verrucomicrobiota bacterium
TGAACATCGTCGACCTCGGTCTCGTGTACGACATGGGCATCGAGGACCTCCCCTCCGGCAACAAGAAGGTGTTCGTGAAAATGACCCTCACCGCCCCGGGCTGCGGCATGGGAGCCACCATCGCCGGGGACGCCCAGCAGAAGATCCTCATGCTCCCCTCGGTCGAGGACGCCTCGGTGGAGATCGTCTGGGACCCGCCGTGGCACCAGAGCATGATCACCGCCGAGGGCCGACGCCTGCTCGGCTTGGAGTGACACCCCGATAAGCGGGTGACGCGTCCCCTGGATGAAGAAGGGCCGGCTTCGAAGGAAGCCGGCCCTTTCGCCGTCCTGGTCCCTGTCCTGGCCGCAATGGTCCGGAGGGGATTGTCACATCAAGCCGCCAAGCCGCCGGAAGGAAGGGGAATCCTACCGGTCTCCTTCCGCGGAACCGGACACCGATGGGTGATCGCCGTTCCGGTTCCGAATCGGGCGCCCCCGTTGGCGCCTTGGCGGGTTTGCGTGAGCTCGGTCCCGGCTCCCGATGAATCGTTCCGGCCTCAGGCCACGATCTTGTCGTAGCGGGCCTCGATGAACTCCCAGTTGATCAGGGCGGCGAAGGCCTGGACGTAGTCGGCCCGCTTGTTCTGGTACTTCAGGTAGTAGGCGTGCTCCCACAGGTCGAGGCCGAACAACGGCGTCATGCCCTTGGAAAGCGGGCTGTCCTGGTTGGCCGTGGTGACCAGCTTCAGGGACTTCTCCTTGTCCACGGCGAACCAGATCCATCCGCTGCCGAACACGCCCATGGCGGTCTTCACGAACTGCTCCTTGGCGTCGTCCTCGGAGGTGAACAGCTCGCCGAAGGCCTTGATCAGGTTGCCATCGGGGTTCAGCGGACGGGCGTCCTTCTTCGGGCACTGCCAGAACAGGGAGTGGTTGTAGTGGCCGCCACCGTGGTTGCGCACCGCGCCGCGGATCGACTCGGGGACCTTGTCGAGGTCCTTGAGCAACTCCTCCACGGAAAGCTTCTGCAGGTCGGGATGGTCCCGCAGCGCCTCGTTGAGCTTGGTCACGTAGGCCTGGTGGTGCTTGGTGTGGTGGATCTCCATCGTCTTCGCGTCGAAGAACGGCTCGAGTGCGTCGTAGGCGTAGCCCAGCGGCGGCAGCTTGTGGGCGCCTTCCGTGGACTGGGCCAGCGTGCGGATCGGCGAGGAGGCGAAGGCGGCCGCCATGACGGCGGCGGATTTGAGGGCGTGACGACGTGTGATCATGGAATTTGGAAACCGGGTGATAAGTTCGCGGACGGTCGCGCCACACTGAACCGCTTGCAAGTCCGTGTCCGTGACGGTCTGTGACGGCGGAGGTCCATTTGTGATCCGATTCCCCAACGCGATCCCCGCCCGAGGTTTGACTCGGCGACGTCGTCAGGCCATCTACCTGCCCCGCATGTTCCCATTCCCCGCTTCATTCCGGGCCGCGGCCCTGCTGCTGGCGCTCGTCCCGGCGCTCCTCGGAGCCGACCAGGCCCCCGCAGCCCCGAAGGCCACCAATGCCGTCCGCGTACTCAACGGCTTCCGCTACGAACCGCTCGTCTCCGGCGACATCCCCGAGCCGGTCGCCCTCCGCTTCTCTCCGGACGGACGCCTCTGGTTCACCGGACGCCGTGGAAACATCTGGGCCTACGACTTCCAGACGAAGTCCCATTCCGAGGTGGCCAAGCTGAACGTGTGCTGGGAACCCATTCCCGGAGGCGAGGCCAACGAACGCGGACTCCACGGCATCGACTTCGACCCCGACTTCCTCCGCAACGGTTTCATCTACGTCCACTACGCCCCGTGGGCCCCGACCAACGCCACCGCCTGGAGCAACCGCGTCTCCCGGTTCACCGTGAAGAACCCGGCCAAGGCGACGGGGATCGTCGAGGGCTCCGAGAAGATCCTGCTGACCATCCCTTCGCTCCGTGGCTTCCACCAGGGCGGCGCGCTGGAGATCCACCCGAAGGACGGCCACCTCTACGTCACCGCCGGCGACAACAACGTGTCCTCGGACACCGAGAAGTTCTGGAACGATCCGACGAACCCGCCGCAGGTCCTCACCGCGCTCCAGGGCAAGGTGCTCCGCATCGCACGGGACGGCTCGATCCCGAAGGACAACCCCTTCGTCGGCCGCGCCGACGCCCATCCCGCCGTCTACTCCTACGGACACCGGAACCCGTACTCGCTGAACATCGATCCGAAGACCGGTACCGTGTACGTGGGCGAGATCGGCTACGACCGACCGGTGGACTGGGAGGAGGTCAACCGCCTGCAGCCCGGCGCCAACTACGGATGGCCGCGCTGCATGGGCACCAATTCGGCGACGTTCGGAAACGTCCCCTGCCCCCTGCCGGACGCCGTCCCGCCGTGGATCGCCTACAACCACGACAACGAGGGCAAGAACGCCGGCGGCAACGCGACCTCGGGTCCGCTGTACCGTCCGACCGGCAAATCCGGTGACTTCCCCGCGGAGTTCCAGGGCGGGATGTTCTATGCCGACTACGTCCGCCGCTGGATCCGTTTCGCGCGGACCGACGAGGCCGGAAACGTGGTGAAGACCGAGCCGTTCGCCCGCGGCTTCGTGGGCGGCGTCCTGGCGATGACCGAAGGACCGGACGGGGCGCTCTACTTCGTGGAATACGGCGGCTGGTTCACCGGCGCCCCGAGCGACCGCCTCGCCCGCATCGTCGTGGATCGGTGACCCAAGGCTTGGCCACGGAGACACCGAGGACACGGAGGGGGAGAGGGACACGGATTCCACGGAGTCCGGGATCGGGAGCACCTGTCCACGCTTTCGTCCGACTGGGAGCGGTGCTCGTTGGGCACCCCCAACCTCCCGACAATCCCGGTCTACCTGGCTGCAGGTGGCGGAACTTTCCGGAGATCGAAGCGGGTCAGTCCCGCTTCCTGGGTGACATCGAAGCCCTTCGGCGTCTGCTCGGAAGGTCCATCGCCACCCTTCGTCGCCACGATCAAGGTTCCGTCCTCGATCTTGACGATGGCACCGATCACCTGGCCGACGGTGTCGCCCGCTGCCGCACTTTCCAGGATGGTGGCGAGCATCTGCTGCGGTTCCGTGCCGGGCGGCAGTGCGATCTTGGTCTTGAACCAGAAGTCCGAGTCCCGATGGAAGTGGAAGGAATCGCCGGAGATCTTGATGGTGACCTTCTCACCCGGCTTGCCATCCACCGCGGCTCCCTCCCAGGTTCCCTGGAGTCGCTGCAGCGCGGCATCCGGCGGTGGTCGGGAGGTACAACCGGCTTGCAGGCCGAGGAGAAGAGTCGGAAGGAGCAGGAAGCTCCGGGTGGAGCCGCGCGGTGCTTTGGGGATCATTCTGGGTTTCTTGTCTTCGATGCCCGCCACCGCAGTCGAAGCGGCCGGGAAGGGCAACGAAAGTCCGAGCCCAAGGGCTGGATCGAGAACCGCTCCGATGCAATCGAGGGCCCACCCGTTCAAGGACGCCGAACCCTTTGCCCGGATCCGCTCCGCCGCCGCGAAGCCTTTTCGTCTCGGAACCGCGCACGGCGGATCCACCATCTTCATCCGATCACGGCCCGGCGAATCCCGTGAACCACACCGGGCCCACCGCCACAGGTGGCCA
>CAIYXO010000065.1 GCA_903930165.1 uncultured Verrucomicrobiota bacterium
GCCGCCGGACGCCAACACTCTGCTGTCCACCTACGACCATTGCCTGCGCTCACGCCAGTACGTCAACGTCGTCGTCGCCGGCAAGCAGCCGCACCCGAACTTCCTGACGATGACTGAGGCCGTCGCGCACTGCACCCGCGGCCTGGGCAGCTGGGACTGGGCCGGCACCGAGCAGGACGGCAGTGATCCGGACGTGGTGCTCGCCGCTGCCGGCGACGTCCCGACGCTGGAGGCGCTGGCCGCCGCGGACCTGCTCCGCCAGCACATCCCCGACCTCAAGGTGCGCTTCGTCAACGTCGTCGACCTGATGCGTCTACAGGACGAGACAGAGCATCCGCACGGCCTGTCGCACCGCGAGTTCGACATGGTGTTCACCGCGGACAAGCCGGTGATCTTCGCCTACCACGGCTATCCCTGGCTGATCCACCGACTGTGTTACCGGCGCACCAACGACAACCGGATCCACGTCCGCGGATACAAGGAGGAGGGCACCACCACCACTCCGTTCGACATGGTGATGCTCAACGACCTTGACCGGTATCACCTGGTCATCGATGTGATCGACCGGGTGGACAGCCTCGGCTCACGCTACGCGGGACTGCGCCAGAAGATGCAGGACAAGCGCATCGAAGCCCGGGAATACACCCGTGAACACGGCGATGACATCCCGGAAGTGCGGGATTGGGTGTGGCCGGGTGCGCGCAAGGTCGCTGGTGCGACCTCGGTGGCGGCGACGCTGGCCACAGGTGGCGACAACGAGTAACTGCCGCCGGCGGCGGGCGAGTTAGCCGCGTCAAGTGGTGGTGGGGCGGAGTCGGCCTTAAGATCCTCCTACCCGCTGGAGATGACAGCCGGCCTGGATCCAAGGATGGATATGGGACTGCGCAAGGTTGAACCCGAGCCAATCGATCCATCGGTCGCGTCCGACGTCGTCGACCCGACCCCTGAACTACAGTTCCGGACCATTCACGGCTACCGGCGGGCGTTCCGGATCGCGGGGTCGGGTCCGGCCCTGCTGCTGATCCACGGCATCGGCGACAACTCGATGGCCTGGCAGCCGGTGCACAGCAAGCTCGCTCGCCGGTTCACCGTCATCGCGCCCGATCTGCTGGGACACGGACAGTCCGACAAACCGCGGGCGGACTACTCCGTCGCTGCCTACGCCAACGGCATGCGGGATCTGCTCAGCGTCCTCGAGATCGACCAGGTGACGGTCGTCGGGCACTCGCTGGGCGGCGGGGTGGCCATGCAGTTCGCCTACCAGTTCCCGCAGATGGTCGAGCGCCTGGTGCTCATCGGCGCCGGTGGGGTGACCAAGGACGTCAACATCGCCCTGCGGTTGGCTTCGCTGCCCGGCGGCAGCGAGGCCCTCAGCGTCCTGCGTCTGCCGCTGGTGCTACCCACCCTGCAGTGGGCCGGCCAGGTACTGGGATCGGTGATCGGTTCGACCGGCGTCGGACGCGATATCCCCAACGCGCTGCGCATCCTGGCCGACCTGCCAGAACCCACCGCCTCGGCCGCTTTCAGCCGTACGCTGCGCGCCGTCGTCGACTGGCGCGGGCAGGTGGTGACCATGCTGGACCGATGTTATTTGACGGAATCCGTTCCCGTGCAACTGGTTTGGGGAGAGCAGGACGCCATGATCCCGGTGAGCCATGGCCACATGGCGCATGCGGCGATGCCCGGATCGCGGCTGGAGATCTTCCCCGACTCCGGGCACTACCCGTTCCACCAGCACCCCGACCGGTTCGTCGACCTCGTCGAGCACTTCATCGACACCACCGTTCCCGCACGCCACGATCACGAGCAGCTGCGCGAGTTGCTGCGGCACGGCAGAACCGAGAACGCCGTCTCCGGCTCTCGCGACGCCCGCATCCTGGTGCTCGAGGCCCTGGAGAGCGACGAGCGCAGCGCGACGTAGCGCGGCACGACCCCATTTGCCCCCGCGGGCGCCCGGTAGATGAGAAGGTGTTGTTCACCTTTCGTTAACCTGCGGCAGAGGGAGTCCGGCGTGCTTGAGGTATGCGAGGTCGGCAACAAAGTCAGCAAAGACGACTACGAAGCGGCGATCCCCGGCCTGCGCGTCGGTCTGATCAACGCCCAATACGATCTGCGCGCGGCCGATTTCCCGGTGATCATCTGGATCGCCGGCGACGATCGCCTGGCCGCCAACGACCTGGTCAACCAACTCAATGAGTGGATGGATTCCCGATTCGCCGACACCCGGGTGTTCGCCGACCCCACTGATGAGGAGCAACAACGGCCGCAGCTGTGGCGGCTGTGGCGCTCGCTGCCGCCCAACGGCCGAGCGGCGTTCGTCGTCGGCGGTCTGATGCGGGCGGCCATTCAGCGCGCCAAAGGCGAGATCGACGAACCGCACTTCTCGATCTGGCTTCGCCACATCGCCAACATGCAGAACGAGTTGGTGGCCGACGGCGC
>CAIYXO010000066.1 GCA_903930165.1 uncultured Verrucomicrobiota bacterium
CGCCGGCCTCGAGGGACCAGTCGAGGTTCCGGGTCTGGTCGAGGTGGCCGTCCCTGGTCGCCTCGCCCCAGGCCGCGATGCTGCTGCACGAGTACGGCATCAGCAGCGGCAGCGTGTGCGCGTGCTGGAGCGTCCGGACGGGTATGCCGGCGCCGTCGGCGACGCCGACGATTTCCTGGAGCACACGGGAGTCGGTGTGGCCCGAAGTCAGCGCCCAGGCGCGGTCGAGTTCGTCCTCGGAAACGCCGAGCTGCTGGCGGAATCCCGCGACCACCGCCGGCACGAAGGCCCGGATCTCCTCGCGGGAAAGTTGTCCGAACCGCCAACCCATCTGGTAGGGCGTGCCGCCCACGACCACCACCGGAACGCGGGCGACGCCGTTGGTGAGGGTGAACCGGTAGCCGGCGCCACCCGGGTCGGCGGAGCCGCTCCCGACGGCCGTGTCCGAAGCCTGAGCGGAAGCGGATGCGGTCGACGTGAGAGTCCGGGCCTTGGTGTCGTCCGCGGCGAAGGATTGGGCGTCTCCGAGGAGCAATGCGGCGAGGAGGGGCAGGCTGGGCTTCATGGGTTGGAGGCGAGGGGAAGAGGAAGCGCGCGCGGTCAGGCGGATTCGAGGAGGACGTTGGTGTAGATGCGGTGTTCGCCGGTGCGGACCAGTCCGATGGCGCCGGGCACGCGTCGCTTGAGGTCCAGGTGGGGTTCGTATTCGACGCGGGTGGATCCGAAGGCCGCGGCGAACTCGGCCCGGACCTGCGCGTCGTTGTGGTCATGGAACTCGGACGCCATCCGTGCGGTTCCGCCATGCCACTGCGCGAGGATCGCCTCGACGACCTGTGGCACGGTCGGGATCCCGTACACGAGGGCGAGGTCCACCGTCTCGACGCCGGGCCACGAGGGGAACATCGAGTCGGCGATCACCAGCGTGTTGGTGTGGCGGATCCTCGCGAGGAGGGAAAGCAGGTGCGGATTGAGAAGGCCGGACCGGAGCATGGGGAGATGCAACGGCGGTGCGGCGTCCCGGGTCAAGCGCGACCCCGGAAAACGCCCTGGACGCGGGTTGTCGAGGTGGCGCCCTCCAAGTGGAGGAAGCAAGACGTCCTGCAGGTCCCGGAACGCGGGACTTGAGTCTCACCGTTGATGGAGGAGGCTTCCGGAATGGAACGTTCCCCCTTGGAAACCTCCTTCCCGCGCCAGGTGCTTCGCCGGGTACTCGGGTCCGCTTCCTGGCTGCTCCTGGCAGGAATCCTGAGTTCCTGCAGGTCGGACAACCTCGGGTTCACCGCGGTGGAAGGTCGGGACGGTTCGAACGGTGTCGGGAACCACGTCTCCCGCCTCGAACGAGAGTGGCGGGCCAACGAGCCGGGTTCCTACCGCTGACACTCCCCCGTCCGTCGGGCTTCTTCCGTTTCGGTTCTTCTGCTCTGCTCCGGCGGACATGGCGCGCCATCGCATCGACCAGATCCTTTCCCGTCACGGTTACTGCAGCCGCAGCGAAGCCCGGGGCTGGGTGAAGGCGGGACGTGTCTTCGTGGCCGGGGAGCGGGCCCGCGACTCCGGGGAGCGGGTCGAGCTGACCGAGGTCCGCATCGATGGCGAGCCGGTGGAGCGGCCCGAAGGGATCCTCTGTCTCCTGCACAAGCCGGCCGGTTTCGTCTGTTCCCGGGACGAACGCGAGGGGGCGAACGTCTTCGACCTGCTGCCCGAACGCTGGAGCCACCGCAATCCGCCGGTGACCACGGTGGGGCGGCTCGACAAGGACACCACCGGGGTGTTGTTGGTGACCGACGAAGGCGGTTTGGTGCAACGCTGGACGTCGCCGAGGCACAAGGTGCCGAAGGTCTACGAGGTGGTGCTCGACCGGGACCCGGATCCGTCGCTGGTGGAGATGTTCGCTTCGGGCACGTTCCTGCTGAACGGCGAGGAGGATCCGTGTCTTCCGGCGCGCCTGGAGATCACGGGACCCTGCGCCGCGCGCGTGGAGCTGATCGAGGGCCGCTACCACCAGGTGAAGCGGATGTTCCTCTGCCAGGGACTCGAGGTGCTGTCGCTGCACCGAAGCCGTTTCGGGGACTTCACTGCAGAAGGCCTCGCGCCGGGCGAGTGGAGGCTGCTGCCGATGCCGTCGCAGGGCTGAATCCCGTCGGATTGCGGACGATCAGGGAACGTCGACCACCCGGTAGAACCGGGCCGGTCCCGACATGGAAGCAGTCGGCAGAGGCAGCCGCAGGGTTCCGTCCGAGGAGGAACGTTGGAACGCCCCTTCGGGCATCCACGTGTCGTCGCCGAGGTTCCCGGCCGACTCCACGGCATAGCCGCGGCCGGATTCGGCGGGGATTTCCAACCGGGGTTCAGGCCCTCCTGGGAAGAGGGTCGCCCGCACCGGCCAACCCGTGCGCCCCGGGGTTCCGCC
>CAIYXO010000067.1 GCA_903930165.1 uncultured Verrucomicrobiota bacterium
CTTCGGTCCCGTGAGCTCGTCTACTGCGGCTTCGGCGCGCGTCGGAGGCGAAGTCTCCTGACGAGCCGTCGGGCATGGACGGGAACTGTTGGATTCGGCTCGGCAGGAGCCTTCGCCCTACCCATGCGGGGCTCGGCGGGAGCTTCGGCTTCAACCGCCGATTTCAGGGTGAATCCGTGGAATCCGTGTCCCTTTCCGAAAGCGCGGGCGGACTCGCGCACTCCACGACGCTCCCGCGATCCATCAGGGCGCTCGGACCTCCGATGGGCTCGGCTCAGCCCCTCCGGCGCTTGGCTTCGAGTTCGGTTCGAAGGGCGGGCAGCGTCAGGGTGTTGACCACGTCGGCCCGGGTCAGCCAGCCCTTGCGGGCGATGCCGGCCCCGAGCCGCAGGAAGTCGAAGTGATGCAACCGGTGGGCATCGCAGTTGATCACGCACTTCACGCCCTTGTCCCGCGCCCGCCTCCAAAGTCGCCAGTCGAGATCGAAACGGTACGGGCTCGCGTTCAGTTCCACCCATGTGCCGCTGGCCGCGCAGGCATCCAACACCGCATCGACATCCAGCTTGTAGGCGTCCCGCTCCAGGAGCAGGCGTCCCGTCAGGTGTCCCAGCATGTGCACGTACGGGTTCTCCGCCGCACGCACAAGCCGGCGTGTGTTCTCCGCGGGGTCGCTCGACGGCACGTGCAGGCTCGCCACCACCACGTCGAGTCCGGCCAGGGTCTCGTCGTCGAAGTCGAGTCCCTCCTTGAGGATGTCCACCTCGCTCCCGGTCAGCAGACGGAAATCGCTCCCCTCGGCTGCGTAGGATTCGTTCACCCGTCGGATGGCCTCCTTCTGTTCCGCCAGGCGCCGAAGGTCGAGCCCGTTGGCCTGGAAGGAGGCCCGCGAATGGTCGGTCACGGCCCAGTAGTCGAGTCCAAGCTCGTGGGCATGGGCGGCGATGGCCTCGAGGGAATCCCGGCCGTCGGACCAGTTGGAGTGGTTGTGCAGGGATCCCTTCAGCTCGGTCCACTCGATGAGCCTCGGCAGCCGGCCGCCGGACTCCACCGCGGCGAACTCCCCGTGGTCCTCGCGCAGCTCCGGGGGCACGTAGGCCAGGCCGAGTTCGGCGAAGATGTCCGCCTCGTCGCGACAGGGGATCCGAAGCGCGGGATCCCGGGTTTCCTCCTGGCTCCTGAAGAGGCCGTACTCGTTGAGACGGAGACCTCGGGCGATGGCCCGCTGCCTCATCACGATGTTGTGTTCCTTCGAGCCGGTGAAGTAGGCGAGCGCGAAGGGATACTCGACGTCGGCCACCACCCGGAGGTCCGCCTGGATGCCTTCCCCGAGGATGACGCTGGCCTTGGTCTCGCCGCGGGCCAGCACCGCCTTCACGCCGGGCTGGGCCACGAAGTCCTCGATGACGGATGCCGGCGACTTCGAGGAGACCAGGAAGTCGATGTCGCCGATGACCTCCTTCCATCTCCGGAGGCTGCCGGCGGTGGAACAGCGGATCACGTCGGGATGTCCCCGAAGGGACTCGAGGATCGGTTCCGCGACAAGAAGGGCGTCGATCAGGCGGTGGCGGGAGGCGAACTGCCGCTTGAACGCGATCGCCTCGAGGATCTTCGACTGGGACTTCTCTCCGAACCCCTCGAGCGCGGCGATGGTTCCGGCGTGGCAGGCGGCCTCGAGCTTCTCCATCGAGTCGATCCCGAGCTCGTCGTGGAGCTTCTTCACCTTCTTGGGGCCGAGTCCCTGGATCTCCAACAGCGCCGGGAGCCCCGGGGGCAGCGACGCCTTCAGCTCCTCGAAGTAGGGAAGCCGACCGGTGGTGACGAGCGTGGTGACCTTGTCCTGGAGCGCCTCGCCGAAGCCCTTGAGCTCCCCCAGCCGCTTCTCCGCGACCAGCTTCTCCAGCGAACCGTCCAGCCCCTCGAGCACCCGGACGGCGTTGTGGTAGGCCCGCGTCTTGAACGGGTTCTCCCCCTTCAGTTCCAGCAGGGTCCCGATCTCGCCGAGGACCGCCGCCACCTCGTTCTTGTCCATGGACCGACCCTATTACCGGCGGCCAACCGGGCGGAAGCCCCGAGCTGTCCCGACGCCTGAAACGGTTCACGCGGAACACGAAACCGCCGGCGATCGTGATTCGAGATCGGTGAGTCCACGCCGCCGGGCGACTTCACTCGGTCCGCGGCCGAGGTGGGGAGCCCCTGGGCCGAGCTCCGGGCTCCCGGCCCTTCACCGCAAAAGCTCGGCGACCTCACGCACATCCTGGCCGATGCGCGCCTTCAGCGACTCCAGTCCGTCGAAGCGGATCTCTCCGCGCATGCGGCGGACGAACTCGACCTCGACGTTGGCGCCGTAGAGGTCGCCGTCGAACCCGATCAGGTGCACCTCGAAACGCAGTTCCGGCACGCCCGAGCGCAGGGTCGGGCGGAAGCCGATGTTCAACGCCGCGGGATGTTCCCCGCCCGGATGCCGGGCACGGACCGCGTAGACGCCGGGAGGAGGAAGTTCCAGGCCGGCCACCTCCAGGTTGGCGGTGGGAAATCCGAGGGTCCTCCCGATGCGGTCGCCTTCGACCACGGTTCCAGAAACGGCGTAGGGGCGTCCGATCAGTTCCGCGACCAACCCCAGTTCCCCGTCCCGGAGCGCGGCCCGGACACGGGTGCTGCTGACCACGGCGTCGCCGATCTGGATCGGCGCCATCGCGTGCACCTCGAACCCCAGCTCGGCACCCAACCGCCGGAGCAGCGGGACGTCCCCGCTGCGGCCGTGGCCGAAGCTGAAGCCCTCACCGACGGTGAAACTGCGGATCCGGACGAAGCCCTCCGCCAGGTCCCGGACGAAGCGTTCCCCGGTCCGCCGGCTGAACTCGGCGTCGAACCGCAGCACCAGCGCGGCATCAGCGCCCAGGCGGGCGATCTCGGCGAGGCGCTGGCCGGCAGGCTGGAGCAGCCTCGGCGCCTGTTCGGGACGGACCACCGCGAGGGGATGCGGATCGAAGGTGGCGACGACCGACCGCGCCCCGAACGTCCGCGCGTCGAGAAGCGCCTGGCGGATGACGTGTTGGTGGCCGAGGTGGACGCCATCGAACATCCCCAGGGCGAGACAGACGCCGTTGGGCGAGACCGGAACCGGTTGTCGGAGGATTTGCACGCGTTCCGCGTCGCGGTCCGTTGTGGCGGCGAGCGGGACCGGGATCGTGGCCGACCAGAGGCCCCGGGGCCAAGCGGTTCCGGTCGCCGTCCTCAGTCCCGTGGCACCATCGGGAGCACGACGCCTTCGGTGGCCGCCAGCGCCACGAGATCCGGCCACAGGCGTTCGAAGGCGGGTGCCAGCCGGTCGTGTTCGGCCTCCAGGTGCCGGCGAGCCGCCTCCGGCGAGAAGCCGGCGCGGGCCCGGGGCGAAAGCCGGTTCGCGATCCGCCGGAGGGTCAGCTCGTAGCCGTCGGCGTCCCGGTAGCAGGTCAGCCAGGACTCGGCCACCAACCGGTCCACCACAGCCGCCACCTCCGCGGATAGGTTCGGACGCTGCCGGAGCAATCCCGCATGGACTTCCTCCACGAAGCCCCCGAGATCCCGTCCCACCCGCTCCCGGAAACGAAGCGAAAGGAAGTGGTCCCACGCGACGTCCAGGACGATGCCGGCGTAGCGGCGGACTCCTTGCGGCAGACGGGACCTCGACCCGAGCACCGCGGGATGCGCGTCGGTGAGGCGGTCGATCTCCCTATGGAGGCGTATCCCGGCGAGGACCCTCGGGTCGGATACCGAAGCGGCCTCGGACGGGGTCAGCACGTCGGCAAGCCATCCACCGAGTCGCGCGCGATCATCGGAAGGCGACAGCACGAAATGGGCGAGCCAGTTCAACGCAGGGGTCGGAAGCCCGCGCGCTCGAGCCCGCGGCGCAGGATGGGGTCCTTGCCCAGCCGCGACCACGGCCCGCGGCCGCGCAGGTTCTCGATCATGAGCAGGATCGGCCCCTGGTCGATCCCCAGAGTGTCGGTCGCATACCAGCCACGTCCCGGATGGAACGCGTCGCGGAATCCGTACGGCCCCCAAAGCCCCTCCCTGTGCTGTTCGTAGAAGGAACGCAGCGTCGGGATGCACACCTCCGGGGCGAACGCCACCGAGCCTCCCGGCGCGGTCGGAACCACGGTGCCGTGCTCGTTCTCGGAGGGCGGCGCGCCGTGGGCGGCGTACCCTTCCGGGGTGTCGCTGGCGGTGAAGCCCCAGGTCCATGGACCGTATCCCGCGAAGCCGCCCGGATTCCGGATCGCGTGGGCCCGTTGCGCCAGCGTGGCCCTCCGGGAGTTCTCGAAGTAGTCGATGCCGTGCGGCCGGAGGAAGTCGTCGGCGATCCCGCGGAAATCCACCCAGACCTGGGAGTACTGGTGACCGAAGAGCGGCGGGAACGGCGAGA
>CAIYXO010000068.1 GCA_903930165.1 uncultured Verrucomicrobiota bacterium
CGCAGGGAGCCTGGCGACAGGGAGGGCGGATCCGACCGCGATTCCCCGACCCTCCGACTCAGGTCGGATGGATGTTCAGGTACGTGTATTCCTTCAGTCCGCGCTCGTATTCGTCGAGCAGCCGCATGCCTTCGGTGGGCTTGAGCTTGTCACCCTTGATGGCGGCATCCACCTGGGCCTTCATCTGCCGCTTCAGCTCCCCTTCGTCATACTGAACCGACGTCAGGCACTGGCTGATGGTGTTGCCCTCGATGACCTCCTCGACGTAGTAGCCGCAGGGCTCGTCGGGCTCGAGGAACACGTGCACCTCGTTGACGCGGCCGAAGAGGTTGTGCAGGTCGCCCATGATGTCCTGATAGGCGCCCATGAGGAAGAATCCGAGGTAGTAGGGTTCCTGGCCGCCGGGACCCTGGCGCAGCTCGTGCAGCGGCAGCGTGTCGCGGACGTCGCGGAGGTCGACGAACTTGTTGATGCAGCCGTCGGAGTCGCAGGTGATGTCCACCAGGGTGCCCTCGCGGGTCGGGCGTTCCAGCAGGCGGTGGACCGGCATGATCGGGAACAGCTGCCCGAGGGCCCAGTGGTCGAGCAGCGACTGGAACACGGAGAAGTTGCAGAGGTACTGGTCACCGAGGCTGTCCTCCAGCTTTCGGATCTCCTCCGGGATGTAGGCCTGTCCGCGGAAGGTCTCCACGACGGCCTTGGAGATGTCCCAGTAGAGCGTCTCGATCTTGGCCTTCTCGGGCAGTTCCAGCACGCCGAGCGTGAACATCTGGTGGGCGTCCTCCTTGCGTTCCAAAGCGTCGTGGAAGGCCTCGAGCTTGTTCAGCTTCGCGAGGTTCTCGCGGATATCGAGCATCTCCTTCACCAGGCGGTGCTCGTTGGGTCCGTACTGGAACTCGATCTCCTGGCGGGTCTTGTCGATCGAGCCGAAGACCTCGACCACCAGCACCGAGTGGTGCGCGACGAGGGCGCGGCCGGATTCGCTGACGATGTCCGGGTGGGGCACGGCCTCCGCGTTGCAGACGTCGGCCACGTAGTAGACGATGTCGTTGGTGTATTCCTGGAGCGAGTAGTTGGTGGAGCTGTCGAAGGCGCTGCGGGAGCCGTCGTAGTCCACGCCGAGGCCGCCGCCGACGTCGATGAACTCGATGGGGAAGCCCATCTTCTGGAGCTTCGCGTAGAATCGGGCGGCCTCCTGGACGGCCTTCTTGACCGTGAGGATGTCGGGAACCTGGGAGCCGATGTGGAAGTGGAGGAGCCTGAAGCTGTGGGTCAGGTTCTCGGCGCGGAGGAGCTCGGCCGCCGCGAGCAGTTCCGCGGTGCTGAGTCCGAACTTGGCGTTCTCGCCGCCGCTCTCGGCCCACTTGCCGGCGCCCTTGCTCAGGAGTCGGGCGCGGATGCCGATCATGGGTTCCACGCCGACCTGCTTCGACACGGTGATGATGTGGCGGAGCTCCTCGAGCTTCTCGACCACCATGATCACCTTCTTGCCGAGCTTGATGCCCTGGAGGGCGAGCCGGATGAAGGCGGCGTCCTTGTAGCCGTTGCAGATGATGAGCCCGCCCGGCTGGTCCTGCAGGGCCATGCCGGCGTAGAGCTCGGGCTTGGAACCGACCTCGAGGCCGAAATTGAAGGGCTTGCCGGCGTCGAGGATCTCCTCCACGACCTCGCGAAGCTGGTTGACCTTGATCGGGAAGACGCCGCGGTAGGAGCCCTTGTAGCCGAACTCCGCGATGGAGTTGCGGAACGCGGTGTTCAGGTGCGTGACGCGGTCGCGGAGGATGTCCTGGAACCGGATCAGCAGCGGGAACTTGAGGTTCCTCGAGCGTGCCTCCTCGATGATGTTCGCGATCTCGACCTCGGCGCCGCGGTCGCGGAGCGGGGTGGCGATGACGTTGCCCGCGGCGTTCACGTCGAAGTAGCCCGCGCCCCAGCGGTCGATGTTGTACAGGGTGCGTGCGGCGGCGATGTCCCAGGGTGCGGGAGGAGTCGGGACGGCGGGTTTCGGTTCGCTCATGGAGTTCGGCGCGGAGGTCGGCACTCTAGGAACGAGCGAAGTGGATTCAAGAGGCGCGTTGGGAAAGTTGCCCACAGGACTTGGGCCGGCACCCGGTCTACCGGGCGGAAGGGTCGGGATGAGCCGGGACCACCGGCCGTCAGACGGCGGCCAGGACCCGATCCGGAGCCTTCTCGACCAGGATCGCCATGCAGCCGCTGGGCGAAACCAGCTCCTGGTGGATCGTGCCCGGTTCGGAATGGAGGAAGTCGCCCGGAGCCAGTGTCCGACCCTGGGTCTGCAGGTCGCCCGAAAGCAGGTACACCTGCTCGGACCCACGGTGGTCGTGGGTCGGGATCACGCCTCCGGGTGTGAGTTCCAGCAGGAGCATCCAGTAGCCGAGGTCCTTGCTGACCGAAAGCACACGGTACCTCAGGCCCTTGCCGGGTCCCTTTCTCCAGTCTTCGGAGCCGGCGGGCTTGAAGTGGAAGCCCGTGGCCGCGAGGGAAGTGTCGGGGGTAGCGGGTCGCAGCTGGGGGGTCGAACGGATCCGGTCGAGGATGCGTCCGCGGAGCGACAGCTCCGGGGCGACGCGGACCGATTGCGAGGCGGCCAGCGCGGCCGCGGCCTCCAGCAACGCGCCGAGTTCGGCCTGGACGGAGGGATTGCCCGCGGCGATCTGCTCCAGCAGGGCGGCCTCGCGCGGCTCGATCGCGCCCAGCGCGTACGCGACGGCGAGTTCCTGGAGGTTCGTGAAGTTCATAGGCGGCCTTCCATCGCGTCCCGGAGGGCGATCATGCCACGGCGCATGCGCGCCTTGACAGTGCCAAGAGGCAACCCGAGGCGCCCGGCGATCTCCTGTTGTGTGAGCCCGAGGAAGTAGCCCAGCCGCAGCGCCTCCCGCTGGCTCGCGGACAGCGTCTCGAGGGCCTTGCGGATCGCCTCCGCCTCCTCGCCCGCGCTGGTCGTCCGCGACGTCTCCTCCGGGGACGCAACCACCGGCTCGGTCTCGGCCGCCACGGCCTCCATCAGGCCGGTCGCCCTCCGGCGGGCGCGCAGCCGGTCGATCGCCTTGTTGCGGGTGAGGGTGACGGCCCAGGCCAGCGGTTTCCCGAGGCGCGGATCATGGAGCGGGGCGCGCTCCCAGAGCAGGACGCAGGCGTCCTGGAGGACGTCCTCCGCCTCGTGCGATTCGCCCAGGATCCCCATCGCCACGCCGAAGAGCAGGCTCGAGTGGCGGTCGTAGAACTCCGCGAACGCGTCCGCGTCGCCGCCCTTGATCCGGGCGAACAACGCGACGTCGTCCAATGGTTCCACCTTCTCCATGCCTTGAGGCGGGAACCTCGCCGGAGGCGGACGTCGCGCCAATCCCGAATTCCCCGGCCGTGCGCGGCAGCCGGGCCTCCGCAACATGGGCCACATGCCGGAGACAACGCCGCCCGGACCGTTCGGGATGCAGGATTTTCGCGGAGACGGCTCCGCCTTCGGGATCCGGTGTCGGTCCCGTGCGGGAGTCGATGGCCGCCAGTCCGCCCTACCGGACGTCTCGACCTGCAATTCCAAGTCCGAATCTCCGATGCATCCAACCGCCGTGTTCCGGCGTTGAGGTGGTGTCGCCCACGAAGGGCGATTCCAAGGATCCCTATGCTCAAACGACTCCTGACCGCCTCCATCGTGGCCCTGTGCCCCGTCGTCGCGTCGGCTTCCAGCCACCGCGAAGCCCCGCTCATCACCGCCTCGCCGAAGCTCGACTGTTCGGACTTCTACCTGTTCAACAGCTACGAACCCGGCCGCAGCAACCACGTGACCCTGGTCGCGAACTACCTTCCGTTGCAGGACGCCTACGGCGGTCCCAACTACTTCCAGCTCGATCCGGACGCGGTGTACGAGATCCACGTGGACAACAACGGCGATGCCGTGGAGGACCTCACCTTCCGGTTCCGTTTCACGAACACCCCGCGTGGCTTCGGCCTGCCGGTCGGTCCCGAGGGCAACCGCCGCACCAACGACGTTCCGGTGCTCGCGGTCGGTGCGGTGACCGCCGCCGACCAGGGCGCGCTCCTCGTCGACCAGACCTACACCCTCGGCCTTGTGCGCGGCCCGCGTCGCACCGGCGCCGTCACGCCGATCGCCAACGCGGCCGGCGGTTCCACGACCTTCACCAAGCCGCAGGACTTCGTCGGCACGAAGACCTTCCCCGACTACGACGCCTACGCGAACGCCTACGTCTATGAGATCGCCCTCCCGGGAACCGAGCGCCGCGGCAAGCTCTTCGTCGGGCAACGCAAGGACCCGTTCGTGGTCAACCTTGGGGAGACCTTCGACCTCATCAACATCTCCACCAGCCCGCTCGGGCCCGAGGACGCCAACCGCGACAGCCTCCGCTACAAGAACGTCACCGCGCTCGTTCTCGAGCTGCCCACGGAGTTCCTGGTCGGCACCAACGGACCGGTGATCGGCGCCTGGACCACGGCCAGCCGCGTGTCCGGGGAGACGTCCACGCAGGTTTCCCGGCTTTCGATGCCGCTCGTGAACGAGGTCGTCATCGGACTGCGCGACAAGGACCGCTTCAACGCGAGCGAACCGAAGGACGACCTGCAGTTCGCCGACTACGTCACCCATCCCACGCTGCCCGCGATCATCGAGCTGCTCTACGGCGCCGCCGGCGTGCGCGCCCCGATCAGCTTCCCGAGGAACGACCTGCTGAGCGTCTTCGTCACGGGCGTCGCGGGACTGAACGCCAACGGCTCGATCGGCGAGATGCAGCGGCTGAACACCTCCATCCCGCCCACGCCGCGTGAGCGGCAGGCCAACATGGGCGTGCTCGCCGGGGACCTCGCCGGATTCCCGAACGGACGTCGCCCCGGCGACGACGTCGTGGACATGGCCCTGCGCGTCGTCATGGGCGCGCTCCTTCCCGCCACCAACGCGCCCAGCGGCACGCTGCCCTTCACGGACGGCGCGACCGTCAACGCCTCGTTCTTCCCGGACCGCTTCCCCTATCTCGCCTCTCCGGTGAAGGGATCCCCGAATCCGCCGGAGATCCTCGTCCAACCGTCCGCTTCGGCTTCGCTCGGAGGTCCTTCGGCTCCGGTGGCCGGCAGCTACGATCCCGCCACGCGACGGATCTCGGTTCCCGCGCCCTCCGGTGGCACCGGATTCATCTCCCTGGAGTCGGACGGGAAGCTCCGGCTGAGCCAGGTCCGGTTCGAGGACGGCAGAATCTCCGCCCGGGTCGAATAAAGGTCCACGTCGGTGGAAACCGATGATCGGAATGCAGGCGGGGTTTGCGATGGCTCGACCGGAGCAGACCCCGCCCGCTCCACCTCCCCGCCTCGGATTCGTCCATGAACACAAGCTCTCCCCGGCTCCGGATCCTCGTGCCGATGCTGCTCGTGGTGTCCGTCGCGGCCCAACCGTTCGTACCCCCCGACGGCGACTTCGTCCTGGAGGCGGTGAAGGCCTCGGGAACGGTCGCCCTCCGCAAGGAGATGAGGAGTCTCGAGCGGTGGGTCGCCGCGGATCCCGGGAACACGGCGGCGGCGCTCCGCCTCGCCGAGGTGCACATCGGTTTGGCCCGTGAGGACGCGGATCCGCGCCACCTTGGCCGGGCGGAAGCCGTGCTTTCCCCTTGGCTGACCGGCTCCCGGGTCTCCACGGAAGCCCGGGTGCTCCGTTCCGCGGTCCGTCAGGGAGTCCATGATTTCGAAGGCGCGATGGCCGACCTCGACGCGGCGCTGGCCGCGGAGCCGACCCATGTCGGCGCTTGGCTGGCCCGGTTGACGATCCAATGTGTGCGGTCCGATTTCGAAGGGGCCCGACGGTCCGCCGCGCGGCTGCTGCGGTCCGGCGATGAACTGGTCGCGACCGCCGCGGCGGCGCAGGTGGCGTCCCTCACCGGCAACTCGGCCGGCGCGGCGCGGATGCTGGAGACCGCCGTGGGCCGCAACCCTTCGGCGACTCCGGGCATGCGCTCCTGGTGCCTCGCGTTGCTGGCGGACATCCGGATGCGCCGCGGGGAGCGGAGCCTGGCAGACGTTGCCTTCCGAGGCGCGCTGGCCCTGGCACCGCGGGATCCGCAGATCCTCGGTGCCTACGCCGACTTCCTGATCGATCAGGGCCGGGGCGTGGAAGTCGGAACGTTGTTGGCGGAGTTCCCCCAGGTGGACGCGTTGCAGCTTCGGGTGGCCGAGGCGGAGACCGACAAGTCGGCCCGGGCCCGGGTCGTGGCCCGTCTCCGGTCGGGCATCGAATTGAACCGCGCCCGGGGCGACCGGGTGCATCTCCGGGAGGAGGCACGTTTCCATTTGCGGCTCCTCGGCGACGCCACGGGCGCGTTGGGGTTGGCTGTTGAGAACTGGAAGGTTCAGCGAGAACCGGCCGACGCGAGGATGCTGCTCGAAGCCGCCAAGGCCGCCGGGGACGCCGAGTCCGCACGACGGCTTCTGGAGACGCTTCGGGCACAAGGTTTGGAAGACATCGCACTCGGGTTGCCCCCGCGTTCCTGATGAGAAGAACCTCCACCTGGGTCTCGAGACTGGCGACGCTGGCGATCGCCTGGCTTTGCCGCTTCCTCGTTGTTTCGGCGACCGCCCACACGGCCAGCACGGGGCATCTGGAGATCCGGGTTGGGAACGACGGGTTGACCGCGGACATCCTCCTCGCGATCCGCGACCTCGACGATCTGGCGGGTCTCGACGGCGACGGCGACGGCAACATCGTCTGGAGCGAGTTGAAGGGTCGCGAGGCGGAGTTGACGCGCTACGTGTCCGAGCGGGTGCGGTTCACGGCGGATGGACAGCCGACCCGCGCGGTCGCGACGTCCCTGCTGGTCGAACGGCGCACCGAGGGCTGCTTCGCGGTCTTCCGGCAGGCGATTCCAGGGATCCAGCCGCGGCAGGTCGGCATCGAGTACACCGTCTTCCGGGAACGGGATCCCCTGCATCGGACGCTGGTCCGGTTCGCCGATCCCGGCGGGGTCCGCACCGCGGTGTTGGGGGTGGTGCCCGTTGTGGAGTTCGAGGTCGGCGATCGGGACGGGGGACCGACGTTCCTGGGATTCCTGAAGGAAGGCCTGCACCACATCTGGACGGGATACGACCACCTCGCGTTCCTGCTGGCTCTTCTACTACCCGCGGTCCTCCAGAGGTCCGGGAACGGCTGGGTGGCGGTGGAGGGATTCCGTTCCGCCCTCGTCCGGATCCTCGGCATCGTCACCGCGTTCACCGCGGCGCATTCCATCACCTTGGCGCTGGCCGCCCTCGACGTCCTGCGGCCGCCCTCGCGTTGGGTGGAATCGGCGATCGCCGCCAGCATCCTGTTCGCGGCTGTCGGGAACATCCGGGGAAGGACCCGAGGTGAAGGTGCGTCCGCCACTGCGAACCCGTCGGGTTGGGCCCGGGGTTTCTGGTGGCTCTCAAGCCGCCCGGTGGCGGTGGCCTTCCTGTTCGGATTGATCCATGGATTCGGCTTCGCCGGCGTCCTCGCCGAGATGGGGCTCGAGCCGGGCGGAGTGCTCCTGCCGCTCCTGGGATTCAATGCCGGCGTCGAACTCGGGCAGATGGCCTGCGTCCTCGTCTTCTTCCCGGTCGCGTTCCTCCTGCGCGGCTCGACCCTCTACCGTCGCGGCCTGGTGCCGGGCCTTTCGATCGCCGTGGGATCGCTGGCCTGCGCTTGGCTGGTGGACCGGGCAGGCGGGTTCGACCGCATGCCCTTTTGAGCCGACGATTCGAAGGGTGCCTCACGCAAAAACGCCAAGGCGCCAACAGCGCGCGGGATCCCGATTCGAAGCCGCGACCGCCACGCGGGGTTGGTTTCCGCGACGGGAATCCAACGGCCTCCCCGCCATCCCAGCGGCTTTGCGTGCCGATCTCTTCAGCGCGGCGAGGCGCCGGCGAGGCTCAACGTGATCTCGATCTCGTCGGAGACCTTGTCCTGCGGCGCGCCCGGGTTGATGCCGTAGTCGCTGCGCTTCACGGTGAAGGTGCTGCGGAGCACCAGCAGGTCGCCCTTCTGGTTCGGCACGCGCATGCCGAGCTTGTCCTTCAGGTAGGTGGCCTTCACCGGCACGGAGATCTCCTTGGTCACGCCGTGCAGCGTGAACTTCCCGGTGACCTCGCCGCTGAAATAGCCTCCCTCGGTCTTCACCGCGCCGATGCGGGCGATCTCGAAGCGGATCTCGGGATGGGCCGCGGCGTCGAGCCACTGCGCGCCGAGCATGTGGTCCTTCATCATCGGATTCGCCACGTGGAGCGAAGCGGTGCCGACCACGATGGAGCCGGAGGTCTTGGAGGGGTTCTCCGGGTCGAAGGAAAGGGTGCCGGAGACGCCGTTGGCGGTGCCATTGATGGCCTCTAGGGGCGCATCGAGCTTGAACACGGCGTTGTTCACGCCCTTGGGATCCTTGAAGTCGAAGCTCAAGGGCGCTGCCGTGACGGCGGTGGCGGTGGCGAGGGCGAACAGGATCGAGGAATGCAGTCTCATGGGATTGTGGGTTTGTTCTTACGGTGGGAATCCGACGACGGGTGGAGGGAGCGGAACGGGATTCCGTTCGAAATCAGGAGGGGTTCGTCCGGCTCCTGCGACCCAGGAACGAAAGGCCCGCCAACGCCGCGGCGCCGGCCAGTGAAACCCCCAGAAGGTCGATGCCCGGAACGAACCGCTTCTCGGTGACCGGATATTCCAGCGTGGTCACCGGATCCGTCTTCATGGTCGTGACGCTGGTCTTGGTCCAGCCGGTGTTGCGTCCCAAGGCCAGCCAAGTCGCCAATGCGGAGAGGGCGAGGATCACGGAAAGACGACGAAGCAGTGTTTTCATTTGGAGATCGGTGACCGGATATCCGGCTGGATTGGGTAGCCGCGCAGCAGCGCCCACTTCGGCGCACACCGCGGAAGGCTTTCGAACGAGCTGTCGGGACGGGACCGAGTGTTCATGCTCCAAAGTGGTTGGCGATGTCCGGACGGGAGTTCGTGGTGAACCGCGCCGTCGGCAGATCGTTTGCGAAAAGCATGCCATCCGATCGGGGTTGGAACCGCAGTGGCACAAAATACTGATGGTCAGATAGATGTGGAGGGCGGTGGGCCTGGTGGCCCGCATCCGGTGGCTCCACGATTCCTGGTGGTTCCACGAGAAGTCGTTGAACTCGGAGCGGGACCTGGAAACGAGACCGCCAAGCCGTCTCGGATGGTAAGGGAGTCCCCGATGGCATTTGGCCGCCCCGGGATTTCGGGGCAAGATGGTGGCTCATGCGGATTCTCATCGCCATCACCGGGGCCAGCGGATCGATCTACGCCCAGCGGTTGCTCGACCAACTGGATCCCGCCCTGCACGAGGTCCACGTGATGTTCAGCCAGTATGCCGCGCAGGTCCTGGCGGAAGAACTGCCGGACGGGCTGAAGCTGAAGGAAGGGATCCAGCAGCATGGGCACCGCTCGATGAACCTGCCTTTCGCGAGCGGATCGAATCCGCCGGACGTGATGGTGGTGATCCCGTGCAGTCTCGGGACGCTCGGCCGGATTGCGCACGGGTTGAGCTCCGACAGCCTGTTGCGGTGTGCGGACGTCGTCTTGAAGGAGCGTCGCAAGCTGATCCTGGTGCCGCGGGAGACGCCGCTCTCGTTGATCCACGTGAAGAACTTCGAGCTGCTGCTGCAGGCCGGGGCAACCGTCCTTCCGGCGAACCCGCACTACTACCACCGTCCGACCACGGTCGAGGAGGTCGCCGACACCGTGGTGTCTCGGGTGCTCGACCACATGGGCGTGGAACACACGCTGGGGCGCCGCTGGAGGGAGGAGCCGGAGTAGGTGGGGTGGGGCGAAGGGTTGAAAGGTTGAATGGGTTGAGGAGCTGAAGAGCCGAGGAGGGAGATCGGGAGTTCCGGATCTCGAATCGGGAAGGATGGATCGGAGGGCGAAACGCAACGCTCAACATTCAACGCTCAACGCTCAGGGGAGGGATGCGAAGGTCTTGGGTGGGCGGTGGGTGCTCGATGCTACTGGAGTTAGCAGTCCGCTGAATGGAAATGCATGAAGGGCGATGGAGCGGCTCGAAAAGGCGGAAATGCCAACTGATTTGACTTGGAGGGGCGATTGCTAGTCCTGGCCTCGGCGGTCATCGACCTGAGCGAGGAGTTGCCCAAGACACGTGCGGGCCTGCATGTGGGAGGACAGATTCTCCGGTCGGGAACATCCCCCTACTCCAATCATGGCGAAGCCGAGGCGGCGGAGTCTCGTGACGACTTCATCCACAAGATGAGGATCTGCCTGAAGGAGCTCCGCGAGACCCGTCGATGGGCCTGCCTGATCCGGCATCGAGGGTGGTGCGAGGGATCGGCTGCCCTGGGCCGCGTGCTGTCCCACGCCGACGAGCTGGTTCGAATCTTCAGCGCCAGCATCCGGACGGCACATCGGAACCGGGAGCGACCCACCGCCTCTTGAGCGTTGAACGTTGAATGTCGAACGTTGAGCGTTCCCCGTCTTGGTCATGTTCTCCCTCCTCAACCGCTGGGCTTCCTTCGTGAAGTTCAGCCACACGGTCTTCGCGCTGCCCTTCGCGCTGGCGGCGATGCTGCTCGCGGCCCGTGAAACCCATGGCTGGCCGGGCTGGCGGACGTTCCTGCTGATCCTCGTGGCCATGGTCGGCGGACGCACCTGCGCCATGGCGTTCAACCGGATCGTGGACCGCCGCTTCGACGCCCTGAATCCGCGCACCGCCGGGCGGCATCTCCCGGCAGGCGCCATCTCGCTGGGCAGCGCGGTCCTCCTGTGCGTGCTCAGCGGCGTGGCGCTGGTCGGGGCCAGTTGGGCGCTCAACCCGGTCTGCTTCGCCCTGTCGCCGGTGGCGCTGTTCCTCGTCTGCTTCTACTCGCTCACCAAGCGCTTCACCGACTTCACCCACGTGTGGCTGGGCATTGCCCTCGCCGTCGCGCCGGTCGGCGCCTGGCTGGCGGTGAAGGGCGGGTTCGAGTTCGTCCCGAGGGATTCACAGGGTGTGCTCCAGCTCTCCCGGAGCGCCGTGGTTCCGCTGATCATGGCGGTGGCGGTGCTGCTGTGGCTCTTCGGCTTCGACATCATCTACGCCACGCAGGACTACGAGTTCGACCGGCGCAACCGGCTGCATTCCCTGGTGGTACGCTGGGGCCCGAAGAACGCCCTCGCAGTCGCCTTCATCGCGCATCTCCTTCTCTGGGGCGTGCTCGCCTTGTTCGGCGTCGTGGCCGCGTTCCGGCTCGTCTATTGGCTCGGGCTCGTGCTGATCGGGATCCTGCTGCTGCTGGAACATCTCTTCGCACGCAAGCGGGACCCGCAATCGATCAACGTCGCGTTCTTCAAGCTCAACGGCGTGATCAGCACGCTGTTCCTCGGCGTGGTCGCGGTGGAGGTGGTGTTCCCCTGGTTCCGCGTGCGTTGGGCGGACGGCTTCCCGGCCTTCTGAGCCGACGATGCGGAAGGGATTGGCTCGCAAAGCCGCGAAGCCACTGTGGAGGGAGAGGAAGCCGTTGGATTCCCGGTGCGGAACCGTAACCCGGGTGGAGATGGCCGTTTCGGACCGCAATCCGCGCGTGGTCGCCGCCAATCCGCGGTTGGCCGGATCCCGGGGTTCCGGAGCAGGCTGATCCCAGCAAAGGAAACCGAATGAAAAAGAACCTGGGAAAAATCGACCGCACGATCCGCGTGATCGTCGGACTGGCCATCTTGGCCCTCGGTGCCGCCAACGGAACCTGGCTCGGCCTGATCGGGCTGGTGCCGCTCCTGACCGGCGCCCTCGGGTTCTGTCCCGCGTACTGCCCGCTCCGCCTGAACAGCTGCGGGCGTGATGGGTGCTGAGGTCTCCTTTGACGGTTTCCGGCCGGGACACCGGCCAAGGTTTCGGATGGTTCGATAGGTGTTCGTCAGTCCGACAGACAGTTCAGAGTTCATTGGGTACTGCAACAAAGCCCCGGCCTCAGGCCGGGGCTTTCCTTTTCCCGGGATCCGGCCCGTCACGGCCGGATCCCTTCGCCCACCGCGCTCCCCGTGGGGCGCGGTGCAAACGGCAACGGCACGCAACGCCGACAAGCCGCAGGAGAGCGGGAGCGAAACCGAAGGGTTCCCGTGGCGGAAACGGACGACGAAACGTGATCGCTTCCCCGGTCCCGGTTCCTGGGCCCCTTTGCGTCTTGGCGCTTCTGCGTGAGGACCTTCTCCGTTCCGGCCGACTCAGGCGGCGAGCTTCGGCTGGAGGAACTTCTCCAGCTTCAGGGAGTCCGCCGCGAACAGGCGGATGCCCTCGCTCAGCTTCTCCGTCGCCATCTGGTCCTCGTTGTGCATCCAACGGAACGCGGCCTCGTCGAGGTGGATCTTCTCCAACGGGGACGCCGCCGCGCGTTCCGGGGTGAGCTTCGGCACCACGGCACCGGTGTTCGACTGCAGTTCCTCCAGCAACGACGGCGCGATGGTGAGCAGGTCGGAACCCGCCAACTCCAGGATCTCCTCCTTGTTGCGGAACGAGGCGCCCATGACCTCGGTCGTGTAGCCGAACTTCTTGTAGTAGTTGTAGATCTTGGTGACCGACAGCACGCCGGGATCCTCCGCCGGGGCGTAGCCCGCGACGCCGGTGGCCTTCTTGTGCCAGTCGAGGATGCGTCCGACGAAGGGCGAGATGAGCTGCACGCCGGCCTCGGCGCAGGCGACCGCCTGGGCGAAGGAGAAGAGCAGGGTCAGATTGCAGCGGATGCCGTCCTGCTTGAGCCGCGCCGCGGCCTGGATGCCTTCCCAGGTGGAGGCGCGCTTGCTCAGGATGCGTTCGCGCGGGATTCCGGCCGCCTCGTAGAAGGAGATCAGCTGGCGGGCCTTGGCGACGCTGGCCCCGGTGTCGAAGGAGAGCCGGGCGTCCACCTCGGTGGAGACGCGGTTGGGCACGATCCCGAGGATCTCGATGCCGAAGGCGA
>CAIYXO010000069.1 GCA_903930165.1 uncultured Verrucomicrobiota bacterium
ATGCCCTCAAGACCTTTGGAAACGTTGCCTGCCGGGGTGGTGGTACTCATCGTGTGGTAGGATGCAGCAGAATGCGAATGCTTCAAACAGTCTGTTGGCGCGATGAAATGGGCGTCAACGAATTACCCGTCCTGATCCTGGGTAATCCTCTGCTTCAGCGGGATCGATGACCCCCTCGAGGGTACGGCGACGACGCCAGATGCGCGGGAGCACGCCGTCGTGCGGTCCGAACAGCCAGGCGACGACGAAGAGCCCCGATCCCGCAACCACAGCGGCCCCCGATGGCGAGCAGTCGAGCCAGACGGAAAGGTGCATCCCGAGCACGGCGCTCAGGGCGGAATGGACCACGGAAAGGAGCATCCGACGCCCCAGGCGGTCGGTCACCAGCGACGCCGTCGCCCCGGGAAGGATCAGCATCGCAATCACCAGGATCGCCCCCACCGCCTCGAAGGCCGAGACGACCACGATCGAGAGCCAGACCATCAGACCTTGGAGAATCCAACCTGGCCGAAATCCCAGCGAGGCGGCCAGACCGGGATCGAAGGCCCCCACGAGCAGTTCCTTGTAGAAAAGGAGGATTCCGACCACGGACAACAGAAGGACCACCGCCATCCGGACCAAGGCGGGAGGCCCGAGGGGGATTCCCCACAGTTGCACCGACGGAGACAGCGGGATCAGCGGAAGTTCACCGTTCAGGACGCAATCCTGGTCGAGGTCCACCTTGTCTGCGAAGAGCGAGATCAGGATAACACCGATCGCAAACAGGCTCGAAAAGGCGATCCCAATGGCCGCGTCCTGCTTGACCCGGGAATGCCGATGGATGCCTTCGATCAGCAAAGTGGTGACCACCGCCGCACCCACCGCGCCGATGAACATGGGGACGGTTCCGCGGGAACCGGTGGCGAGGAAGGCGACCACGATCCCGGGCAGGACACTGTGGCTGATGGCGTCCCCGACGAGGGCCATCCGCCGCAGGATGAGGTAGTTCCCCACCAGGCCGCAGGCCGCGGCCACCAGGAAGGACATCAGCGCCATCACCCCGTAGTTGGAAAGCTCGGTGGTCCAAGGTGCCACGACCACCCTCTGAAACTCGAAGGAGGGAATGAGGTTCACGGAATGCCTCCGTATCCCGTCGGCTTTCCCGGCCGGGCTGCGGGCGATGGACCATGGACGGCGCGCACTCCCGGGATCGGCTTTCCATGCGGATCCGTGTCCGCGAACTGCAGTCGGCGTTCCAGCTGGCGCACCGCGTCCTCACCCAACACGTGCTCGATCTTCTCGGCGTCGTCGTGCACGTGGTCCGGGGCGACTTGGGCCGCATGGGTCAGGTACAGCTCCCACAGGCGGTGGTTGCGGACGATCGCCGCGGCGCGCTGCCAACCCGCCGGGGTGAGGCACACGGTCTCGTCGTCGAGGGTGGCGAACTCCGCACGCCGGAGCGAACGCGCCTCGCCACCCGCCGTTTCCAGGGTCACGCGACGCTTCTCGGCCAGTTCGCGGAGGCTGATGCTGTCCCTCCGGAACGCCTCATCCTCGAGGATCTGGTACACCGCCTTGAGGGTGTTCTCCCGCGCGATCCGGACCCGTTGTCCGCGGGACCGCCACCAGCGGGGGACAAGTCCGCGGGAGGGCGAGAGGAAGAAGGCGAGAACGAAGAGTCCGCTGGCCGACAGCACCATGAACGGACCTGTGGGGAGGTTGGTCCCGAGGAACGAGAAGAAGGCTCCCGAAACGCCGGAGACCAGTCCCAGGAGCGCACCGATCAACAGCAGTCGATGCATGCGGTCGGTCAGCAGGTAGGCCGTGGCCGCCGGCGTGATCAGCATCGCCGAAACCAGAACCACCCCCACCGCCTGCAGGGCGATCACCACCGAAAAGGCGAGCAGCAGCATCAGGAGGTGCTGGAGCCAACGGGTGGGAAGCGCCGATACCTGGGCGAATCCCGGATCGAAGCTCACCAGCAGGAACTCCTTGTAGGCGACCCCCAACACCACGACCACCAACAGCGTCACGACCGCCATCAGGCGGACGTCTCCGGGCCCCAGCGCCGCGGCCTGCCCAAAGAGGAACTTGTCGATGCCGGCCTTCCCGCCGCTCGGAAGCCTTTGGAACATCGACATGAGACACAGCCCGGCCCCGAAGAACCCCGCCAACACCATCCCCAGCGCCGAGTCTTCCTTCAACCGGGTGGTCCGCGTGATCAGGAAGACCGTGCCCGTCCCCAGTAGCCCCGCGATGGTCGCACCGATGAAGATCGCCACCGGGTCCTTGCTCATGTTCCACAGGAACCCCAACGCCACGCCGGGGAGCACGGCATGGGACAAGGCGTCGCCGACCAGAGCCATCCGACGCACCACGAGGAACCCCCCGAGGAGTCCGCACGCCACCCCCAGCAGCGCCGTGCCGGCCAACGCGTAGCGGACCGCCGGATCGGAAAGCGTCAGGAAGCGGACCGCCTGCGTGCGCCAGTCCGTCTCGGCCATGTCCCCGATCTTGGCCGCCGATAAGGGCAGAACCCCGGCAAGAAGCAGGACGGCGAAGCACGCCACCCAAGAAATCGGCGACGGGAAGTTTGGGGCGCGCAACCTCATCCCAGGTGTCCCTTGGCGCGCACCGCCTCCGCCACCTCGGACAGGATCGTCAGGCGACCGCCGTAGGCCTTCTGGAGCAGTTCATAGGTGAACACCTCCTCGGTGGGACCGAAGGCGACCACGCGCATGTTCAGCAGCAGCAGCCAGTCGAAGTAGTTCCGGGCCGTGGGCAGGTCGTGGTGAACGACGAAGATCGTCTTCCCCTTCCCCCGCAGGTCGTGGAGCAGTTCGATGATCGCCGACTCCGTGGCCGCGTCGACCCCCGCGAAGGGTTCGTCCATGAAGTAGAGGTCGCTTTCCTGCGCCAAGGCCCGCGCCAGGAAAACCCGTTGCTGCTGGCCACCCGAGAGGTTCGAGATCTGTCTGTCGGCGAAAGGCAGCATCTTCACCCGCTCCAGGCACGCCCTGGCGACGTCCCGGTCCGCCCGGCTCGGCCGCCGGAACAACCCCACCTTCCCGTACCGTCCCATGAGCACCACATCCATCACGCTCACCGGGAAGTCCCAGTCCACCGACTCCCGCTGCGGAACGTAGCCGACGCGGGAAAGGGTCTCCGAGATCGGCTTTCCGAAGACCTTCACCCAACCGGCCGCCGGCGGGATCAGCCCCATGCAGGCCTTGATCAGGGTCGACTTGCCGGCGCCATTCGGACCCAGGATCCCGATCAGCTTCCCCGCCGGTGCCACGAGGTCCACACCCCACAGGACCGGCTTTTTCTGGTAGGCCACCGTGAGGTCGTGGACCTCCAGCGGCGCCACGCCACCGGGCGGTTCGCCGGCCGACTCAGTCTTCCTGTTTGCGTCGCTCATGATTCAGAATCGGACCGAAAGGCCGACAAACGGCCCATACTCGGGCGCGTCCCCATGGACGCCGAAATTGCATCCGAAGTCGGCCTGGACATCCGGTGTCAGGCCGACGGTGAAGCCGATGTCGACCCAACCATCCCAGTCCCCGGCCATGGAGACCGGCGCCACCGAAAAGAACTCCAAGTAGCCGGCCAACGGACCGACGATGTCATGTCCCAAGGTTGCCGAGTTCATCCAAGACAGATCCTCAACGGATCCGCCCAAGGAACGCGACACCTGAGGGCCGGTCTGCAGGCCGAGGCCCCAACCGGAAGGCAACTCGACCGCCATGGGGACGATCACACCGGCTTCCGCGACCCCACGCCCGGGCTGGATCTCCGAGGTCGACCAACGAACATAGGGCATGAGGGCCAAGGCGGTCTTCCCGCCGTCGTTGCCCCAGATGTTCCACTTTAGACGGGTCTCCATGTCGCCGAACCCGTCCGCCCGGTCCCGGATTGTCGGATCCGTGGAGTCCAGCTGGTACCGCTCATGGGGGCTAAGGAGGACCTGGAGGTCGACCGAAGGCAGCAGACCCGCCTTGATGTTGAGCCCGCCGAAGGTCCAGGTCTGCTCCTGCTGTCGGATCC
>CAIYXO010000070.1 GCA_903930165.1 uncultured Verrucomicrobiota bacterium
AAGGCCAGGTGACGACCATCCTGGAGCCCGGTGGCCGGAAGCGTCGCCACGCCGAGCCCGGTGAGACCGGCGACCGCGGCCTGGTCCACCTCCTTCGGGGAGACCAGCAGCGTCGCGCGGCAGCCGCGTGCGACCAGTTCGCGACCGACCGCGAGTCCGGGGAAGAGATGTCCGCCGGTGCCACCGCAGGCGATGGCCACGAGGAGAGAGGAACTCGGGGAGGTCATCGGGCTGGCAGGGATTCGATCTCGGTGCCGTCGAAGGGGTTTCCCGCCACGGACCGGTTCCGCTCGGCGACCTCGGGCGCGTGCCGTGCGATCGAGAGGAGCAGTCCGACCAGGGCCAACATCGCCACCATGCTGGAACCGCCCCGGCTCACGAACGGCAGGGGCATTCCCTTGTTGATCATCGAATTGGTCACCACCGCGACATTGATGGCGGCCTGGCCGGCGATGAGGAACCCGATCCCTCCCGCCAGCAGGCGTCCGGCCGGATCCACGGCGCGGGACGCGATGCGGACGGAGCAGGACAGGATCACGACGAACGCGGCGACCACCGCGAGGGTGAAAACCAGCCCGAGTTCCTCGCCAATCACGGGGAGGATGAAGTCGGTGTGCTGTTCCGGGATGCTCAGTTTGATGACGCCGGTCCCGAGTCCGGTGCCGTGTAATCCGCCTTCGCGGAGCGCGGCGAGGGACTTGAGGGCCTGCGAGCCGGTGCTTTCGCGGTACAGCTCCGGGTGGAGGAAGGCGTCGAGACGTTTCCGTACCATCTCGCTCGAGTTGTAGAAGTGGAGTCCCAGCACCCCGCCCATGGATGCGGCGACGGCCGCGTAGCCGACATGGAGGCCCGCCAGCAGCAGGACCACCACGGTCACAACCCCGTAGAGGATGAGGGTTCCACGGTCGGGCTGCTTGTAGAGCAGCGCCAACAGGGGAAGGACGAGCAGCCCGGGCAGGAGGAAACCCCAGACGAAGGCGATTCCGGGACGCCCGAGCCGGATCCGCGCCTCGTGCCTCGCACACCATGCTGCGAGGGTCAGAAGGAGCGAGATCTTGCCGAACTCGGCCGGCTGGAGGCCGAAGACCCAGCGCTGGGCGCCGTTGCGGAAGGTGCCCAGCGGCGAGAGGACGAGCAGGAGCAGGATGAGCGCCGCGGCGTAGGTCCACCAGTGGTTCCGGACGAACCATCGGTAGTCCAGCCGCCAAAGGGTGCACATGCCCACGATCCCGACGGCGATCGCTCCCGCCTGCACCGCCACCATCGACTGGAAGGTCGAGTAGAGCATCACCGCGCTCGAAAGCATCGTGATGCTGAGCGCGAGCAGCAGGCTCACGGTCAGGATCAGGATGAGTGAGGTGGTGCGCACGGGCGGTGGGGCGGGGAGGACTCCGTTCGGATTACTGGGGCTGGCCGGCTCCGGCAGGAGCCGGGCTGTACGGCGGCGGTGCATAGCCGGGAGCCGGACCTGCCGCCGGTCCCGGAGTGTTTATGGGCACCGGCTCCGGCGCCGGTGCCGGTGCGGCCGAGGCCTTGACCGGGATCTTGAGCTTCTGGCCGACCTTGATGACGTCGCTCTGGAGACCGTTGGCCCCGCGGATCGCCTTCGCCGTGGTCCCGAACTTCTTGGCGACGCGGGTGAGTGTGTCACCGCCCTTGACCGTGTAGGCGGTCGTGGTGGAGGCCGCCGCAGCCTCGGCCGGCTCGGAGGCTGTGGCGACTCCGGTGGCGGGCGCCGCGGAAGGGGCGGGCAGCTGGATCTTCTGTCCGATCTTCAGCCGGCCCAGGTCGATCCCGGAGTTGGCCTCCTTGAGGGACTTCAGCGAGATCCCGTTCTTCTTCGCGATGTTGTAGGCGATGTCGCCCGACTTGACGGTGTACTCACCGGCGCCCGACGGGGCGTCCGTGGGCTGTGACTGTGGCTGGCCGCCGATCGGGTCGTTCTGGATCGGAGGCGCCATCGGCGAAAGCGGCGCCGCGTTGGCGATCCCGTTTGTCGGGGCGGATCCCGGGAAAGCGACCGGTTGCGCATAGGGATCGACGGCATTGGTGGAGACGGCCGTGGAATTGGTGTCGGCAAAGCCGGCTCCAGGGGTCACCGCGGAGTCGGATGTCGGCGCCTGTCCGTCGGCAAGTCCGGCTTCGCCCGTGGGCTTCTCCTTGTTGCAGCCGATCAGCAGGAGGCCGAGGAAGACGGCGGCGTGTGCGCCGACGATGAACGCGGCGATGCTCAGGGTGGACTTGCTGCGTGCCGCCTGCTCGAGGTTCGAGCCCTGGGGGACCAGCGGGTTGGGTGTGCTCATTCTTGGTTGGTGACGACGCCGCGGCGTCGCGATTCGAGGATTGGGTGGGGCGGGTTCGTTCCGGCCGGGTCCTCCACCCGGGCCGTGCCGAAATGGGATGCGCGTCCAAGACGGAACGCGATGTCGCCTCCACTCCGGGTGGAGGCCGCAGGGGCACCGGAATGGACTCGGATCGTCGGGACCCGAAGCCTTCCGGCAGCCGCTGGAACAATTGGGGGTTCGCACCGGTCGCCGTCGCGACAGACACTGGCAGCGACCGGACGGATTCCGCCGGTGCGCAAAGCGATTAAAGCCCGCGCCGCCGGGGGGGCAAGAAGCATCCCTTCCGGCAGCGCGGAAAGATGGGGGAGTCCGCCTTTCGACGGCCATTCCTGGGGTTTGGCGGGTGGCGTCTTCACCGGATCTTGAGGGTGCTCAGGGCCATCACGGCGCAGAGGATTCCGGCGATGTAGAACCGGGTGACCACCTTCGACTCCTTCCACCCCAGCTTCTGGTAGTGGTGGTGGAGCGGCGACATCCGGAAGATGCGTCGGCCTTCGCCGTATTTCTTCCGGGTGTATTTGAACCATCCGACCTGGAGCATCACGCTGAGCGCCTCCGCGACGAACACGCCGCCGGCGATCATGAGAACGAACGGCTGGTGGATGAGCACCGCCATGATCCCAAGGGTTCCTCCCAAGGCGAGGCTGCCGGTGTCACCCATGAAGACCTCCGCCGGGTGGCAGTTGAACCAAAGGAATCCGAGGCAGGCTCCGATCAGCGCCGCACAGACGACCGTGAGTTCGCTCGTTTCCCTCACATGGGGAATCTGGAGGTAGGCGGCGAGCTTCACGTTGTCCGCGAGGTAGGTGAGGATCAGCATGACCACCGCCACGATGAGCGTGCATCCGATCGCCAGGCCATCCATGCCGTCGGTCAGGTTCACGGCATTGGAACTGCCGATGATGGTCAGTCCCGCGAGGAAGACGCCAAGGATCGGCACTCCGACCAGGAGGGGTTCCTTGAGGAAGGGAACCTGGATGTCGCTGACGAGGACCCTGGTGGAGGGGCGCATCCACAGGTAGATGCCGATCCCGAAGGCCAGGGTGGTCTGAACGACGAGCTTCAGGCGTGACTTCGCGCCGCCGGCGTCCTGTTTGGTCACCTTGAGCCAGTCGTCGTAGAACCCGAGGAAGGCGAGCACGAGGAGCGAGAGCATGGTGAGGAGCACCATGGTGTTGGGGCGGGCCCAGAGGAACACGGTGATGTCCAAGACAAGGACGATCAGGATCCCGCCCATGGTGGGGGTTCCCCGTTTGGCGAGATCGGCCGCGGCGGCGGCGGGATCCTCTCCGCCCCGGACGTCCTTCGGGCGGTATTCCTGGCGGAACCGGAGTTCGCGGAGCCACGCGATGATGCGAGGTCCGAGGATCCACGAGAGCAGCAACGCGGTGACCGCGGCGCCGGCGCTCCGGAAGGTCACGTACTTGAACACGGACCAGGGAACATGCGGAAACAGTTCTGAAAGACGGTACAGCATGGGTCAGTTGGCGGGGGGTTCCCCGGACCTGAGATGTTCCCGGAGCGCCTCGATCACCCGTTCCAGCC
>CAIYXO010000071.1 GCA_903930165.1 uncultured Verrucomicrobiota bacterium
GGTCCGGCGGCGTAGATGCCCGCGAGGCCGTAGGCGTCCCCGAGCTGCCAGTCGTCGATGAACGAGTCGTGGCACGAGGCGCACTTGAGGTTCACGCCCATCAGCACCTGGCCGATGTTCTGCGCCGCCTGCATCGAGGGGGTCATCGAGGCGTTCACCGTCCCGCGCCACACGATGCCCTTGGTGAAGCCCTCGCTGCCCTCGCCGGGATCGACCAACTCGCGGACGAAGCGGTCATACGGCGTGTTGTCGCGCAGCGCCGTGTAGAGCCAGCGGCTGATCTGCTTGCGTCCGCCGTCGATGTAGCCCGTCCCCTTGTAGTCGTTCCGGAGAAGGTCGTTCCAGAAGGTCAGCCAGTGCTGCGCATAGCGCTGTCGGTCGGAAAGCAGCGTCCGCACAAGCTGGGCGCGCTTGTCCGGGGAACGGCTGCGGACGAAGGCGTCGAGCTCCTCGCCGGTGGGCAGCATCCCGACGGTGTCCAGGTACACGCGCCGTGCGAAAAGGCGGTCCTCCACCGGCTTCGGCGGCGTCCAGTTCCTCCCGCGTGCATAGGCCTCGAGGAAGCGGTCCAGCGGATGCTTCGAACGGCCCTCGGGCAGTCCCGGCATGCGCGGTTCGAGATTGCGGACCGGCGGCTTCGCGAAGGTCACCGACGCGTCCCAGGCGAGTCCCTGGTCGATCCAGGCCCGCAGGACTCCCACCTCTTCCGCGGTGAGCCTCTTCCCCTTCTCGGGCATGACCGAATCGGGATCGGTGCCGGCGACGAGGTGGATGAGGTGGCTGCGTTCGCTGGAACCGAGGACCACCGCCGGACCGGAGTCGGCGGTGCCGAGGAAGTCCCCGCGGGTGTCGAGGCGCCATCCTCCCTTGGATTTTCCGCGTCCGTGGCACTTCACGCAGCTCGCGTCGAGGATGGGCTGGACGTCCCGGATGAAGTCGACCTTCCGGGTCGCGGCCGGCGGGAGTTGGCGGATGGCCTCGGGAGTGGGTTCCGCCGCGAGGGCCGCGAAGGTTCCCAGGAGGCCGGCCAGGCCGGCGAGGCCGCTGCGGGGGATCGGTCGGGGGAAACGCACGCCCGAACTTCCACGCGGAAGCGGTCCCGGGGCAAGTCCCCGGTGGTCGGATTCGGGGCGCGACTCAGCGGAGCGATTCAGTAGGGGCGAAGACCGACCTCACGCAAATACGCCAAGGCGCAAGACGGGGCGCCGGATCTGGGTCCGGGAAGGCGACCCCCGTTCGGTTCGCGGTTCCGCTCCAGGACTCCAGACTCTTCCTCCTCGCTCCCCAGCGGCTTTGCGGCTTCGCGTGCCGATCCCTTCCGCATCGTTGCGTCTCAGGCCGCCGGTCCGGAAGCCTTCTCGGCCACGGCCCTGGCCATTGCAGACACGCTGCCAAGAACCCGCGTGGCGACCTCGCGGTCGGTGACCTTGACGCCGTACTTCTTGTCGAGGGCCACCACCAGCTGCAGTGCGTCCACGGAGTCCAGGCCCAGGCCCTCGGGACCGAACAGCGGGCGTTCGTCCGTGATCTCCTCGGCCGGCACCGAGAGCATCAGCGTCTCGATCAACATCGACCGGATCTCGTTGCGAAGGGCGGTTTCGTCCATGGCAGTCGCGGCGGTATAGCCGGAACGGCGGGCCGGTTCAAAGGATACCGCCGTCGACCTTGATCTCGGCGCCGGTCACGTAGGAGGCCTCGGGTCCCGCGAGGAACCGCACCACCGACGCGACCTCCTCGGGCCTGCCGAACCGGCGCATGGGCACCGAGGACACTGCCGCCTGGCGACGTTCCGGGCTCATGTGGGAGAGCGCCTCGGTGTCGATGAAGCCCGGACAGACGGCGTTCACCGTGATTCCCAGCCGGGCCACTTCCTTGGCCAGCGAATGGGTCAGGCCGACCACGCCGGCCTTCGCCGCTGCGTAGTTGGCCTGTCCCGGAGGCGCCAGCAGCGCGCTGAGCGAGGCGATGTTGACGATCCGGCCCTGCCGACGGCTGATCATTCCGCCCAGGACCGCCTGGCAGCCGTGGAACACCCCGTCCAGGTTCGACGAGATCACACGGGTCCAGGAATCCACGGGCATGGTTGCCAAGAGGCCGTCCTCGGACACCCCGGCGTTGTTCACCAGCACGTCGAGCCGTTCGTCCTTCGCCTCGATCTCCGCGACCGCCCGATCCCAGCCGGCGCGGTCGGAGACCTCCAGCGTCACGATGCGGACGCGGTCCGGGAACTCGGTGGCGAGGGTCTCGGCGCGTTCCCGGCGTGAACGGACCCCGAGCCAGACCCGCGGCGCGGATGGGGCCTCGAGCAGAGCGCGGGCGATGGCGGTCCCGAGGGCGCCGTTGGCGCCGGTGA
>CAIYXO010000072.1 GCA_903930165.1 uncultured Verrucomicrobiota bacterium
GCAACGCGTCCCGGGATCAATTCGGATCCACCGGTGTCGAAGGCTCCGCGGGGGCGGCGACGGGACGCGCCAGGTCGAGACCGTGCAGCCATTCGGCAAGGGGCGCCGGATCGGGATCGAAGGGATTTGGGAGCATAAGGGGATTGACCCCTTCGGCGTCGACCACCTCCCAGTCGAGGAAGGCGGCCACCTTACGGCCCGCGAGTTCCTGGACCGCCCTGCCCCGTACCGCGGCCCGGGTGTCGGCAGGAGGCTGGTCCATGGCGGAAGCGACCGCTTCCGATGGCGGCGTCCAGGGTGTTCCCTCGACAACCGTCGGCCAGGCGAGATTCCTTTCGGGGTCGACGTGGTGGAACTCGAGGTCGAGGGACTTGAGCCAGTCGTCGGACCAGTCGAGCCCCTCGGATTCGACGAACTGGCGGAGAAGCCAACGCTTCGTGATCCAGTCCACCCGGCCGACCAGCATCTCCGGCGCCTTCCCGAGGGCTTCCAATGCCAGACGCCATTCGGAAAGGACCAGGTCGGTCTCCGCGTCACGGCCACGGAACTCGGATTCGGCGAGCCGCTGAAATCGGGCGAGTACCTCGACGGCCTCGGCCTCGGACGAGTCCTCCAATGCGACCTTCCAGGGACCGTCGGGTTGGCGTGACAGGCGTCGGAGGACCGCGACCGAGTCCTGGAGCGAAACCGGCGGCAGGTGGTCGATCTCGAGCAGGTCCAGGACGAGCGCCGTGGTGCCGACCTTCATGGCGAGGGTCCACGGCAGCACGCTGGTGTCGCCGTGCAGCAGGTGGAGGCGGCGGAACCGGCGGGAATCCGCGAGCGGTTCGTCGCGGGTGTTGATCAGGGAACGGTTGAACTGCACCCATTCGAACAGTTCGTTCTGGATGTAGTCGGCGCGTTGGCTGATCTGGAACGGCACGGGAACGGACGGGGACTCGCCGCCGCCGCCCAGTTCGACGCCCGGGGGTCCGCCCACCTTCCCGGATCCGGTGTAGAGGGTGCGCAACGCCAGGAACGCCAGCAGAGAGACCACGTTCCGCTCATGCAGGGGCGCCGTCCGGCGCACGAGGTAGTTCTCATGGCAACCGAAGGTCGCACCGGTGAAGTGGTCGACGTTGTTGCGCACGAAACCGGCCACCTCGCCCAACCCGGTGCCGGCCACGCCCTCGGAGAGCATCCGGTCTCCCGCGCGGTCGAACCGGACCAGATCCGCGATCTGGAGACACTCCGGCGTGCAGATCTCCAGGTGTCCCATGTCCACGTAGGCGCGCCCGCCGTTGAAGAGGAAACCGCCGTTCCCGGCCGGTTCATCCCAGTCGCGCTGGTGGCGATCCAGGAGACCGAGCCGGTTCGCCCCGAAGATCCAGTCCCGAAGCCGCGCGACCGCTGCGCCGGGACCGGACGGATCCGAGCTCAGGCAACCATATTCGGTCTCGAGTCCGACAAGGCGGTGCATCGGTGAGAGAGGGCTCAGGGGAGACCCAGAACGTTCGCCGTAAGCGGCTCGAATCGGGCGGCAGGGCCTCCGTGTCGGCGCAGCCAAGCGGCCTCCCAGGAAGGTTTGCCGGGGACCTGCCCGGGATTCGGAGCGACCTGCCGTCCCGTATCGCCCGTGACCGAAGATTCCCAGACCGCAAGGCATCGGCGGGCGGCCTCCGTGCGGTCGACCACTCCATCGAGGGAGGTTTCCAGCGAAGCCCGGAGCCCGGCCTCGCCCAAGGCCGCTGCAACCGAGAACCGGTTGGAAAACGAGAATCCACCGTCGGCATGGAGTCGCGCGAACACGTCCTTTTCCGGGGCGTCCCCGAGCTCGACGAAGAGGAACTCGGCAAGCACCGGTGCCGCGTGGAGATTCTCAAAGGCGGCCTTCACCGCGGCGCTGAGGCTGAACCCGACAAGACGCCGCAGGCTGAGGTCCTCCGGCGCGCGGGTGAAGGCCTCCAGGTGCGCGGCGTCGATCGCGGCCTGCCGGATCCGCTCGATGTCCGAGGGATGCCCCAGCGCGGCCACCGCGTGGCGGTCATGCACCTCGAAGACCTTCGTCCCCGGGGTTCCCACGCCGAGGACCAGGATGCCGTCCGGCAGTCCGACGGCGAACACCGGGGTGGCGTCGCGGATCTGGTCGCGGACATACTCGCGTCGTTGGGAGACGGCTTCGAGCCAACGGTACGGTTCGTCGGTCATGTCGTCCCAGACTCACCCCAAACGTCGGCTTCGCCAAGGGCCGGAAACGAAACCCACATGCGACTCGCGCTGGCACAGATCCTCGTGGAACCCGGGCTTCCGGACTCGAACCTCGCACGCGCGGAGAGGGCGATCGCCGGGGCGGCCCATGCCGGCGCGGAGGTCGTCCTCCTGCCGGAGACACTGGACTGCGGCTGGACCCATCCCAGCGCCCGTGGGCTCGCTGGTCCCGTTCCCGACGGGGACGCCTGCGTGCGACTCCGCGAAGCCGCGCGTCGCCACCGGATGTGGGTCTGCGCCGGACTGGTGGAGAGAAACGGAACCCGGCTGCACAACGTGGCGATCCTGGTGTCCGACGAAGGAGAATTCGTCCACCGCCACCGCAAGATCCACGAACTCGACTTCGCCCGGGAACTCTATGATGTGGGCGACCGGGTGGAAACCGTGGACACGCCTTGGGGCCGTGGCGGCGTGGTCGTCTGTGCCGATGCCTTTGCCGAGGGATTCGCGCACACCCGGGAGCTGGGCCGACGCGGCGCCCGATGGATCCTGTCGCCCTGCGCCTGGGCGGTCCCTCCGGAACGGGA
>CAIYXO010000073.1 GCA_903930165.1 uncultured Verrucomicrobiota bacterium
CACCGCCGACCCGGATCTCGTCCATGCCGCCCAACTCGACGGCTCGCGATTCCAAGCCTTCAGAACCGGACTCTGGCCCCAGATCCGAGGCCGGGTCTTCACCACGGCGGGAATCCTCTACCTGATCGCGCTCTGGGATGTGGAATCGGTGCTGCTCATCGCGCCCCCCGGATCCGAGACGCTGGCGATGCGGATCTTCAACCTCCTCCACTACGGCCACGCCACCCAGGTCAACGCCCTCTGCGTCGTCCTCGCGGCCCTCGGTGCCGTCCCCTGGCTGATCGGACCGCCCCTGCTCCGATGGCTGGGCAACCCTGGAATGCCATCCGAAGAAGGCGCGTCCCGTTGAACCGGTGGACGCATGCGGAGTCGCGGAGTACGCGGAAGGGGACTCATCCGCAGAAGGCGAAGAGGGCCAACGCAGGGGGCTTTGCGGTTGTTCCACCAAATCGTGAATCGCGAATGAGGAATCACGAATGCCCCAGCCTTTTTCCGTGAGGTCCGCCTTCGCTCCTGTTGAATGGCCCCGGATGAACGGCCCCTCCATCGCCCGGACCGCACCGCTGATCGCGGTCCTCGCGATCCTGTCCGGCTGCGGCGACCCGGAGGCGCCACGGGACCGCGTTGCCGAGAGCACCTCGAAGACGTTCGTCCGCGTGGAGACCTTCGGCGGACTGGGAGTGGCTCCCGGCCGCTTCAACAAGCCGCGCTCGGTGGTCTGCGACCGCGACGACAACGTCTACGTCGTGGACATGACCGGAAGGGTACAGCGGTTCACGCCGGACGGACGGTTCGTGCTGCAATGGCAGTTGCCGGAGACCGACCTCGGACGTCCGAAGGGGCTCGGCCTCGACCGGGACGGGAACATCCTCGTGGTCGAACCGCACTACCAGCGCGTGAACCATTTCACACCCGAGGGAAAACTGGTGGCCCAATGGGGTTCCCGGGGAACCGAGGCCGGACGGATGATCCTGCCGAGGGCCGTGGTCCAGCGGGCGAACGGCGACTTCCTCGTCAGCGAATACACGCTGGCGGAACGGATCCAGGTGTTCCCGGCATCCGTCGCCGCGGCCGGAGCGGCGAAGTCCGACGGACCCTTGCCGACGGTCCGGACCTGGGGTTCTCCGGGGCTGGACGACGGCCAGTTCAACCGGGCCGAAGGTATGGGACTCGGACCGGACGGTACCGTGTGGGTGGCGGACTCCTGCAACCACCGGCTCCAGGCCTTCGACGCCGAGGGCCGGTTCCTGAGGAGTTGGGGCCGTGCCGGCTCGGCTCCCGGGATGTTGAGCTATCCCTACGACGTCCGGGTGGACCGCGAGGGCGTGGTGTTCGTGTGCGAGTTCGGCAACTCGCGGATCACCGTGTTGGAAGCGGACGGAGCCTTGCGCGAAGTCGTCGGGAAGGCCGGCTCCGAACCCGGCGAATTCGCCAACCCGTGGGGCATCGCCCTCGACTCGAAGGGCCACCTCTACGTCGCCGACGCGATGAACCACCGCGTCCAGAAGCTCCTCCGACGGCAGGAGCCGTTCTAGGAAGTTTTCAGTTTCGAGTTTTCAGTTTTCAGCGGGGAGCGGAGCAGGCGTCGGGCGTCGGGTATCGGTACCCCTTCACCCTTCACCCGCTCCAACTCACCCCATCACAGCCCCACTTCCATCATCGTCGCGGCCATGAGTTCGCGGGTGGCCTTGGAGGCGGAGACGAGCGGCAGCCGGACCTCGTCGGTCATCATTCCCCCGAGTGCGAGGGCGGCCTTGCAGGGCACCGGGTTGGTCTCGACGAAGAGGTTCCGGAAGAGCGGATAGAGCTTCGCATGCATCTTCAGTGCGGTCTTCGGATCGCCGGCGAGGAAGGCGTTGACCATGCGGGAGACCTGCTTCGGGGCCACGTTGGAGGCCACGCTGACGACGCCGACGGCGCCGACGGACATGAAGGGCAGCGTCAGCGAATCGTCGCCGCTGAGGATGACGAAGCGGGGTCCGCACGCCGCGCGCAGCTGGCTGACGCGGTCGCAGGAACCGCCCGCTTCCTTGATGCCGACGATGTTCGGGAAATCCGCGGCGAGACGCTTCGCGGTGTCGACGCCGATCTCGATGCCACAGCGACCCGGGATGCTGTAGAGCAGGATCTTGAGCTTGGTGTGCCGGGCGATCTCGGCGAAATGCCGGTAGAGACCCTCCTGGCTGGGCTTGTTGTAGTACGGCGCCACCTGGAGCGAGGCGTCCGCGCCGACGGCCTCGGCCCGTTCGGTGAGGAGGATCGCCTCCTTGGTGGAGTTGGCACCGGTGCCGGCGATGACCGGGATGCGTCCCTTGGCGAACTTCACCGCCAGTTCAACCACGCGGATGTGTTCGTCGTAGTCCAGGGTCGGCGACTCGCCCGTCGTGCCCACCGGCACGATGCCGTCCACGCCACCCTTGAGCTGGCTTGCGACCAGTTTCTCGAAGGCGGCCTCGTCGAGGACTCCGTCGCGGAAGGGGGTGACCAAAGCGGTGTAGGTGCCGGTGAACATAAGCAAAGGAGGGGCAGGATAACCGTCCACCCCGACCCGTAGCAAGGTGGTGCTGGGGGTCGGGATGGAGG
>CAIYXO010000074.1 GCA_903930165.1 uncultured Verrucomicrobiota bacterium
CCTGCGGGGGGACGTGATGATCACCAACGCCGCATCAGCGGCGAAGCGGCTGGGTTTCGAGACCTATGTCGACACGAAGCCGGAGAACCTCGGGGTCGGCTATCCCATGAGCCAGATCGGTCTCTACGTCGGTTGGTACGAGTCGCACATTGTCGGGCCGTTCGTATCGCCTGAGATGGAGTTTCTTCCGGGCGCCTTCGCCTACCATCTCCACTCCTTCAGCGGGGCCAACATCCGGTCTCGGGACGAGAACTGGGTTGGTCCCATGCTCGCCCGGGGTGTCACCTGCACGATGGGATGCGTCGCGGAGCCCTACCTCGACTTCACCCCGCATCCCGGGGTCTTCCTCGAACGCTGGGGCTACCTCGGCATGACCTTCGGCGAGGCGGCGATGACCTGCCACCCGGTGCTCTCGTGGCAGACCGTGGTCATCGGCGACCCGCTGTACCGGCCCTTCCGACTGACGCCGGTCCAGTACGGGGAGATGTTGGCCCTCGCCAACAGCCCACTCACCGCCTACGCGCTGGTCCGGAAGGTCAACGTGGACATCCTGAACGGACGGGTTCCGGTGAAGGGGCCGGCCCCGGCTGTTCCATCGAAGATTCCGATGTCGCCGTCGCAGGTGGTTGAACGGAACCTGGAGATGTTGGAGACGCAGCCGATGGCGTCCATGAGCGCGATCGTCTCCGAGAAGATCGCGCGTCTCCATTGGAACCAGTCGCGCGCCGCGAAGGCTGCCACCTGGTATTCGAACGCATTGGCGGCCGCGGACTGCACTCCGCGCCAGCGTGTCCGGCTGCTGCTGGACGCCGTGGAGGCCTACCGTGTGATGGACAAGCCGCGTGCGGCCTTCGAGGCCTTGGACAAGGTCATGGAGATCGATCCGGAGAGGTCGGACCGGCAGACGGTCCGAAACAAGCAGCTTCATTTCGCCCGCGACATGCGCGACCGGGTCGCCCAGGAACGGATCCAGACGGAGTTGCGGCGCCTCGCTGGAACCAACTCCGTCCCCAAATGACCCCGGAGGCCCTCGAACATCTCCGCCGCAGCGATCCGGTGCTCGGAGACCTCATCGACCGTGTCGGACACTGCACCCTGGTGCCGGAAGCCGGTCGCACCCCGTTCGAGTCGCTGGTCCGCGCCGTCGCGCACCAACAGCTTCATGGCAAGGCCGCGGAGACGATCCTCGGCCGTTTCCTGGCCCACTTCCCCGGACGCCGCTTCCCGAAGCCCGAGGACCTGGCGACCCTTCCCGACACGGCGCTTCGTGCGGCGGGGTTCTCCGGGTCCAAGATCGCCGCCATCCGGGACATCGCGGCGAAGTCGATCGACGGCACCGTCCCGACGTCGCGCCGGATCGCCCGGATGTCCGACGCCGAGATCGTGGAGCGGTTGACCGCCTGCCGGGGGGTCGGCCGCTGGACCGTGGAGATGCTGCTCATCTTCAAGCTGGGCAGGCCGGATGTCCTGCCCGTGGACGACTTCGGCGTCCGTGAAGGCTATCGGGTCACCTACCGGAAACGTGAGCAGCCCAAGCCGCGCGAGTTGGCCGCGATCGGCGAACGATGGGCTCCCCACCGGTCGACCGCGGCCTGGTACCTGTGGCGCGCCGCCGACGCGGCGAAGGCCAAGGTCTGAACCGCCCCCGATCCGGGGTGGCCCGGCTTCCCATCCCCACGGGTTGGGCTAGGATATCGTTGCCCGCCGGGAAACCCCTTTTCTCCATGAGCACCGAAGCCGACCTCGCGATTCCGATCCTGCCCAGCCGATCCCTTGCCGACACCGTCGCGTTCTACCGAAGGCTCGGTTTCGAGGGCGACGTCCACGAGTTCGGGGGCTACGCGATCCTCACCCGCGGGGCAGTCGAGTTGCACTTCTTCACCCACCGTGCGCTGCGTCCCGAGGAATCCCATGCCGGCTGCTATCTCCGGGTTCAGGACGCCGCGGCGTGGCACCGGGAACTCTCGTCGGCGCAGTTGCCGCTCCACGGGATCCCGCGGATGGATCCGCTGGGCGACAAGCCCTGGGGGATGAGGGAATTCGCAGTGGTCGACCCCGACGGCAACCTGATCCGCATCGGCCAGATCCTCTGACCGCAGTCCGGCTGCAGGTTGGCCACGGAGACACGGAGAGCACGGAGGGAGACACGGATTCCACGGATTTTCTTGGATGGAGAGGGGGAAGGGTGGGCGTGGCGGGTTGCCGAACGCGGCGGGCGGGTAGCCTTATCCAGCCAACTCTTGGACCCAGTGGGGCTGCCCTGCGCTCGGTGCTCCGTGCTCCGTGCTCCATGCGCTGTGCCCGGTCAGTAGCGGGCCAGGATCGCGGTGGCCGAGGCGCGGATCGCTTCCACGAGTTCCGGCGGCTGGAGCACGGTGGCGGTCCCGCCCCATCCGAGGATCCAGCGTTCGATCTCCAGCAGGCTTCCCAGTCGGAGATTCAGTTCCACGCCGCCGTCGGCGGTGTCCACGAGTTCCTGGGACGGATGCCAGCGCTTCTCGCGGATGTAGTCGGCGACGGTGCGGTCGAAGCGGATCCGCACCGCGTGGTCGCCGCTCCGCGAGTGGACGCCGAAGCTGTCCTTGAGGTGCTTCTCCAGGTCGAACTTGGACGGCCGTTGGAAGGTCTCGCCGGTGGGTTCGGCGGACTGGATGCGCGAGGGCACGAAGGTGCGGATCGCCTTCCTGAGGTGGTCGTTGGCGAAGAGGTACCAGTCGCCGTTGACGTTGCCCAAGTGGTAGGGCTCGACGACGCGTTCTTCCACCGATCCGCCCGGCTTCCGGTAGCGGAGGCGCAGCGTGCGGCCTGCTGCGGCGGCCTGGGCGAGGACGTCGATGATGGCGAGGTCCACGTTCGGTTCCGCGGTGGTGCGGAAGGAGATCGTCTGGGTCCATTCCGCGAGGTTCAGCGAGACCGTGTCGGGCAGGGACTTCTCGAGCTTCTTGAAGGCCGTGAGCAGGCGTTTCTCGAAGGGCGTGCCGCGGTACTGCTGGAGGGCCTTCTCGGCGACCACGAGCGCGACGAGTTCGCCCTCGGTGATCTGGAGCGAGGGGAAGGCGTCCACCGGCTCGGTGTAGAAGTAGCCGTAGCGCTGCTCGTCGTACTCGATCGGGAGCCCCATGCGGTCCCGCATGAACTCGATGTCGCGCTGGATGGTCTTGGTGCTGACCTCGAGGTCCCGGGCGAGCCGGCTGGCGTTGGGATGCTTTCCCGCCCCGATGGCCGAATGGATCTGCATCATCCGCTCCAGCGGCGGTCGGGACATGGGCATTTCCCGGGGGGTCTTCTTCACGGCCCGACGTTGCCACCGGAACGCCGATGGAAAAGGCGGGAATGGGTCGGAAGAGGCACTTCCTTCCGGACGGCCCACGCATCAGGATTCCGTCATGTCCGATCCGATCTTCCCCAGGCGGGACCTGGTGCTCGGCGCGGCCGCCTCGGCGGTCGCCGGGTTGACCGCCGTCGCCCAGGCCACTTCATCCTCCGCTTCGTCTTCCGCCCGGTTCCGTCACAGCGCCAGCCTTTGGAACCTGGCTCCCGTCACCCTCGAACAGCTCTGTGCGGAATGCGTCCGCCTCGGGGTGCCCTCCGTGGAGTTGGTCGGTCCCGACACCTTCCCGACGCTGAAGCGCCACGGCCTCACCTGCGCGATCTTCGGACGACACGGATTCGCCAAGGGTTTCGCCCATGTCGAGGAACATGCCGAGTGCGTCGCCGCCTGCACCCAGGCGCTCGACGAGGCGGAGCGGTTCGGCGGTCCGAACGTCATCACCTTCTCCGGCTTCTCCCGCGGCATCCCCCGCGAAACCGGCTTCCGCAACATGGTGGACGGACTCAAGAAGGTCGCCGCCCACGCGGAGAAGCGGCGGGTGACGCTCTGCCTGGAGATGCTGAACTCGCGCGTGGACGTCCCCATGAAGGGGCATCCGGACTACTTCTGCGACGACATCGACCAGGCCGTGGAGATCGTGAAGGCGGTCTCGTCGGAAAGGGTGAAGGTGCTCTTCGACATCTACCACGTGCAGATCATGAACGGCGACGTGATCCGCCGGATCCGCCAGCACGCGGCGTGGATCGGGCACGTCCACACGGCGGGGAACCCCGGCCGCTGCGACCTCGACCTGCCGGACCAGGAGCTGAACTACCCGGCGATCCTGCGGGCGCTCGCGGAGACGGGCTATGCCGGGTTCGTCGGACAGGAGTTCATCCCGCGGGCCGGGACCGTGGAGGGCAATCTCCAGGCGCTGGACCGGGCGATCCGGATGTGCCGGACATGAACGCGGTCCCGGAACAGAGTCCGCCTCGGGAAGGACCGGTTTGGGTGACCGGCGCCGCGGGCCTGATCGGGAACGAGGTGGTCCGATTGGCGCGGGAAGCTTCCAACGGTTCAACGGCGCCGGTCGCGGTCCGCGGTTTGGCCCGGGCCGACCTGGATCTCACGGACTTCGCCGCGGTCGACCGTCTCTTCGCGGCGGAAAGGCCGTCGGCGGTGATCCACTGCGCGGCGATGAGCAAGAGCCCCGACTGTCAGCGCGACCCGGAGGCGGCTTGGCGAGCCAACCACGAGGCGACCGTCCACCTCGCTGCGCTCGCGGGCGGGATCCCGTTCCTTCTGATGTCCACCGACCTCGTCTTCGACGGACGGAAGGGGAACTACGCCGAGGACGACTCCGTGAATCCGCTGAGCGTCTATGCGGAGACGAAGGTGGCGGCGGAGCAGGCGGTCCTGACGAATGCGCGTCACCTCGTGGTGCGGACCTCGCTGAACTTCGGGAGCTCGCCGGGCGGCCGTTCGGCGTTCAACGAGGAGATGCGGGAAGCGTGGCGGAGCGGGCGGACGTTGGACCTGTTCGTGGACGAATTCCGCTCGCCGATCCCGGTTTCGGAGACGGCCCGTATCCTGTGGGATCTGATCCTCGGGAGACACGCGGGACTCTTCCATGTGGCGGGCCGGGAGCGGTTGTCGCGGGTCGGGATTGGGCTTCTCGTCGCGCAGTGGTGTCGCCGGGAGGAAGCCAACCTCCCGACCCCATACCGGGCCGGTTCGTTGCGGGACTACCGGGGGGCACCGAGGTCGCCCGACACCTCGATGGACACTGGGAAGGTGGAGCGTCTCCTGGACCTCCGGCTTCCGTGGTTCAGCCGTTGGATGGCGGAAGGGCTTGGAACGGAAAAACTGTAGTCGTTTCCGGGATGTGGCGGTGATTTCTACCGTTTTGTCACACGGCGAACGGTTGGGAATTCCGATTGTTCCTTGGTGAACCGCGTCCAGGAAGCCG
>CAIYXO010000075.1 GCA_903930165.1 uncultured Verrucomicrobiota bacterium
CCGGATCCGTGAGGTCGGAACCCTTTTTGTAGATCCGGCAGTTCTGCCCGAAGCCCTGCACGTCCGTGGAATCGAACCACCCGTTCATGGCCATGCTGCGCACCCGGGGCCGCTTCGCGCCCGCGACGGTCACAGTGCTGAGGTCGGCCGGGCACTTGAAGATCGCCTTGGCCGCGCCGACGTACTTCCAGAGGAGGCCGTTGGTGAGGTCGCGGTCGGTGTAGTTGCTGGTGTTGCCCGGGTCGAAGTTCAGCGAGCCGTGCACCCACTCGTTCGGCCCGTACGACTGGGGAAGGCGGTCCGCGCTGTCGTCCACGTACAACTGCCAGCCGGTCATCAGCTGCTTGCCGTTGTTCATGCACTGGATGCCGACCGCCTTGGACTTCGCCTTGCCCAGCGCCGGCAGGAGCATGCCGGCCAGGATGGCGATGATGGCGATGACCACCAGCAGCTCGATCAGCGTGAAGCCGGACCGCCGGGAGCCTCGGTTGTCAGCCGCAGCCGTCGGGAGGCCTGTGGAGGGGTTCGTCGGACAGGGCGGAAAAGGCGTCATGGGAATTCGGGGGGTCGAATCGGCCGGGGAACCGGCCCCTCGGAGACTCCACAACTAGCGGTTCCACCCGACGGTGAACAGCAACGAACCGGAGACGAAATCCGGTCGTCAGACCGTGGCCCCAAGGGGAAACCGAGGAAAGCCCTGGCAAACCGGGGTCATCTGCCCGCGAGCCACACCGAAAATCGGTCGCGATTTTGAAAATGCCGTTGACGGCTAAAAGCGGGCCCCGCTAATTTCCGCGCCCCTGACGGATCCAGAGTAGCTCAATGGTAGAGCAATCGGCTGTTAACCGATGGGTTGTAGGTTCGAGCCCTACCTCTGGAGCCATCTTCTTTCCCTCGAAAAAGGGGGACTTTCACGCTTCGAGGCCCCGAATTGCCCCAGATGGGGTAGTAAATGGGGTAGTTGCCGCGGTTTCCGGCCTAACCAAGCCCTACCACCGCCCTACTCCCCTCGCCCCCTGTGGGCCGGCCGGACTCGATTCAGGCACGCTGTTTTCCCGCGAAAGCCATGAAACAGCACTTCTGGTTGGTCCAACGTCGTGGGGTGTTCTACCTGCAGGACACGGCCTCGGGAACTCGAACGAGCCTGGAAACCCGGGACCGCAAGGAGGCCGAAAGGCTCTTCCAGGCCAAGGTCGAGTCCTTACGCAGTCCAACACTGGGCCTGACCTTGGGACGAGCCTACTTGGCCGCCTACGACCCAAAGCTGGCCCAACGGACCTGGGCCGATGTCATGACCGAGCTGACCAGCCGCGGAAGGTCGAGCACCCAGGAACGGTACGGCCGAGCCATCCAGTCCGACCCGATGGTCAGACTCCGGACCCGAAAGCTTCTTGAGACCGCCGCCGAGGATCTCCATCGGATCCTCGCCGATGGCAAGCCATCGACCAACCACTTCCTCCGGCGTCTCCACAACTTTGCTGTCGGAATCGGCTGGCTGCCGTGGCCGGTCATACCGGCCAAGCTCTGGCCGACAATCCGGATCAAGGCTCGCCGCGGAATCACGCTTCAGGAGCACCAGAGAATCCTCGAGGCAGAAGGCAACCCGGAGAGGAAGGCCTACTATCAGCTCCTGTGGGAAACCGGTGCAGCCCAGTCCGACGGCGCCGCCTTGGGCAGCACCAATGTCGACTGGCACCAGAAGGTCCTCAGCTTTCAACGGTGCAAGACTGGAGAATGGTGCCGTCTGACCATCGGCCCGTCCCTGGAGGAACTGCTCAAGGGCCTTCCATCCACCGGCTTCCTTTTCCCAACGATTGCGAAGTCCACGGCCTCGGCCCGTTCCGCCGAGTTCTCCCGGCGTATCCGCCTCCTTGGTCTTCGCGGTGTCAGCCTGCACTGCTACCGGTACGCTTGGGCTGAAAGGGCCCTGTCCAGCGGCTATCCCGAACGATGGGCGCAAGCGGCCTTGGGACATGGTTCCACGGCCGTCCATCGGGCCTATGCCCGGTCCGCGTTCGCAGTTTGTCCACCCTTGGAACACTACGGAACCTCCCCAACGATTGGGAGATCCTCACCGATTCCATGAGAACAACTTCACGCTCAGAAGGCCCCTGCCGTCGCGGTTGTTCCGCAGCAGGTGACCTTGCCCCACTGGAGGACTTCGGGAGGGACGCCGGAATTGACGTTCCGATGCCGCTCCAACCGCTGGCAGGGCCGGAGGTCGGGCCGATTGCCTCCATGGTCTGATCCAACCGAGCCGGGCCCAACCATGGAAATCCGCTTCTTCAAGCCAAGGGGACCCTATGGGTTCCTCTCAAACTACTTTCGCTATCGTTTCACTCTCGAATGCCGGCAATGGGAGTCCGTGGAACACTTCTACCAAGCGGCCAAGTTCGACCACCTCCCGGGGCTGGCCGAGCGGATCCGTGAGCTTCCCTGCCCCGACGCAGCGAAGAGCTTTGCTCGGGACAGGGCCAGGCTCTGGCGCCCCGATTGGGAGAGCGTCAGAAACCTCGTCATGTGGGAGGCTCTTCAAGCGAAGTTTGGCCAGTCTGCGTTCCTGACCCGGGAGCTTCTCCTGACAGGTGACGCTCGCCTGTGCGAAGCCTCGCCATTCGATCCCTACTGGGGATTGGGGCCTAACGGAACAGGACGCAACCGATTGGGGAGATTGCTCATGCGCCTTCGCCAACAGCGGAGCCAACGAGGAGAACCGACGGCACACGAATTGGTCTCAGCTGCATAACCACCAACAGAGTCCGCAGATGTCCTGCGGACCTTCTCTTTGGAGGCGTGCCATGCAGTCGTTGGAACAGGTGTCGAATGTGGAATTGCTGTCTTCGTTGACCGGGCCGAAGCCGGCTGAGGCGTTGTTGCGTCGGTATGGCGGTTTGACCGCCCTGGCCCGTGCTCCAATGGAGGAGTTGTGCCAGCTCCAGGGCGTGGGTCCTTCCAAGGCAGCCGCCATCCGTTCTGCCTTCCTTCTGGCTCAGCGTCTCAGCCGGGAGTCCTACACCGAGTCACCAGTGATCGATTCTCCGGAGCGTGTGGCCAACCTCATGCGCGACGAACTCAGCGTCCAGACGGTGGAACAGTTCCGCGTCGTCTCGGTGAACACCCGAAGGCGGGTAATCGGTGTCGACCACACGGCCAGTGGGATCCTCGACCAGGTCCTTGTCCACGCACGCGAGGTCTTCGGACCGGCGATTCTTCGCAAAGCTTCCGCCATCATTCTCGTACACAACCATCCCAGCGGGGATCCGACCCCGAGCGAAGCGGACATCCGCATCACCCGGGATCTGGTGCGGATCGGTCACCTGATGCGCATCGAGGTCCTCGACCACGTCATCGTGGGACACCGGACCACGGAGCGACCGCGCGATTTCAGTTCCCTGCGCGAACTGGGGCATTTTGCCGGTAGCGGCAGTCCATTCTGAACGCTCGTTCTGGGGATCAGAGGCGCCGGTGGGACGGAGACTGGGGCATAGGAGGATTCTGATTATGACCCGTCAACAAACCAACCCATCCCAAAGACCGAAACCATCCCGTCCGGTGCACGAGATCCGCATCGGACTCGTCAAAGCCGTCATCTGGGCCAACCACACCTCGGAGGGAGTCCGGCACAACGTGACTTTCGTCCGGAGCTACCGCGAAGGGAACGACTGGCACACGACCACGTCTTTCGGCAGGGACGACCTGCTGAAGCTCTCGAAGGTCGCCGACGAAGCCCATTCCTGGATCACCCGCCAACCCACTCCACCGGCCGGTCCACCGCGGACCGACCTGAACCGCGGTGCGCTGCCGAAATCGGGAAAGCCGACTCCTTGAACCGAACTGTGGGCCGGAACCGCGGCGGAATGTTTCACCGGCCAAGCTGGGAGAACCGACCGTGAAGGTCCCTCGCCAGCGTGACCTCTTGAAGGCTTCGCCGACGGACCGGAGATTCCTGCCGGTGAGCTGGTTTTCCAAAGTGCGGGCATGGCAAGCGCCCCCGGAGGAGACGCGCCTCGCTCAGGCGTGGGCTTGGGTCCCGGCCAGCGTCGCAGCCAACATGGCCTTTGAGGGAGAACCGGTAGGCTTGGATCACCTCAAGCAACTCCACAGAAGTTCGGTTCGGCGCATTCCTGTGACGCAAACCCCACTGCTTCAGCCGGCTTCTCCTTCGATCGTCCCAGCGCCGGTCAGATCAACAACTCCGGGCTGACTCGGAAGTGGCTCGATAGCTTCCGGATGTGGGCCACGGTCAGATTCCGGTCTCCGCGGAGGATCATGGCCCCAAGGTTCCGACTGCCGCCCAGGAGGCGGGACAGATCCGCGGCCGACATCCCGGACTCTTCCAGCAGATGCTTCAAACGGGCTCGAACGCTGACCTTGGGCCAACGGACCTGACCGCGGTCGTACTCCTCCACCAAACGGCAGAGCAGTTCGAAGTAGTCGCGTTGGTCGGCGGTGAAATCATCCTGCCACAGCGCCATCGCGTCGGTGACTTCGGTCAGATTGCCGTACTCGACCGCGTCGTGGACCGGTCGGGGCATCTGAAGCCGACATAGACCTGCGTAATCCTTCGGCAGGTTGGCAAACTGGAGGGCGTGCTGGGTCTTCATAGCTCGTTCTTCCAACTGTCCTTGCTGTACTCGGCATGAATCAGGAACCGCAGCGTGTAGGCGATCTGACGGTCGAAATGGATGGCCACGATCAGTCGATAGGTGTTCCCGCAAACATTGAAAACCACCGCCGACTTGCCGCTCCCGACCACAACCAGATCCGCGCTCGGGTAGACCCGCCGCAACTCCGCCATGTTTCGCCACCTCGCGGCGCGAACCGTCATCGTCCACGCGGCCAGATACTTCTCCGCCTTGGGATAAGCTTCCGCCGCCGTTCGAAGGAAACCCTCCTTGATGATCCGCACGCACACGAAATGTATGCGCAACAACGCTGTCGTCAACACCTCGATCACCCCAGCGCCCTCCGCACGCTTGTTCTCCACCGCTCCTCAAACTCGCTCTGCCCCAACCGGTCATGGGTCGATGGCAGCCGGAAAGTCTGCCCACGGGCCTCGGCGAGGAGGGCTTCCTCTCGTTCCATGAGCACCCATAGGACGGCGCGCACCAGCATTCCCAGGGGCACCTTCGTTCGCGCGGCTTCCTGCATTCGGACGAGGAAGGCATTCACTTCCGCATCCTCGGACCGGGTCAGCACGAAGCGCTTGGTGATGGTCGGCTCGGCCTTGGGTGGAACCGGCGGAGCAATCGCGACCCGCGGCACCGCCGAAATGGGGCGCCGTTGAATCACGGTGGCTTCGCGCACGAGGTCGGCCGAGATCGGATCGTAGGGTTGTTCCTCAACTCGTTTCCTAGGCATGAGGCACCTCCTGGATCAGCGGAATCGGCGGCGCCTGTCGGAGTAGGGCCAGACGTTCTTCGAATTCCCGCGCCAAGAGGCGGTACTCGTCGGCCACCGGATGGTCCCCTTGGTACTGGAGGATGGTCTGGCCGGCCTTCTGCGCTTCCTGCACTGCCACGCTGCGGCTGATTTCGGTCCGGAACTTTAGGGTGCAACCTTGTGGGTCCACACAGGTTCGCTCCACATAGGCGGCCAACTCCCGGGCCAGCCGGGTCTTCGGCTTTGGAACCGCGCAGACAATCACCCCCAGGAGGGTCAACCGCTCGTTGGCATGACGTTGGGCGGCGACAATGTCCGACAACGCTTCGGCCATCGCGCTGACCGCCAGATGGTCCGGCATGGTGCTCAGGATCGCATGGTCCGCCACCTTCAGCGCCGGGATGGTCGTCTTGGTCTTCTGCGGCGGGGTGTCGAGGAAGATGTAGTCGTACAATCCGCGCAGCCGGTTGATCGGCTGGATCAGGAGATCCTGATGAACCAGCCACGGATTCTGGGCGAGGAAGGTGTCCAGCTCGGCCAGTTTCCGGGAACTGGGAATGAGGTGCACACCCGGAGGCAACGGCACTTCGGGCTCGTCGTTGGTGATGATGGTGTCCTCGGCATTCTCGGCGTCGGTGATCAGCTCGAAGCTGCTGATCCATCCCTCGGTCGGTGCCCGCAGCGCCTTGGTGGCGCCGGAGGTCATGTCCAGGTCGATGATCAGGGACTTGCGCCCCCTCTCGGACAAGGCCCCTGCGAGCTGGATGGTATTGGTGGTTTTACCGACGCCTCCCTTCTGGTTGCCGACGGCGATGACGGTGGTGTTTCTGTTTCTCTCGGACATTTCCCTCCTTCTAAAACGGGTTGATTGGGCCCCAGGGCCAACGGGCTTCGACGAAGGCCGTTGGGCCAAGGGGCCGTTTCAGGGTTATCCCACATCCCTCAGCTCCACGCCAGAGGCCCGCGGCATTCCTGAAACGGTGTTTGGTCCGAAAGGGCCTCTTGGCCAACGGGCTGTAGGGAAGCGTCCTCAGTGTCCGCCCTCGGGCCCATTGGCCCATGCGGATGGGTTTGCCTGTCGATCACCCCTTGCGCGAACCCGGCGAAGTGCGGGATGCATCAGACTCAAGGAGCATCCCCATGACCACCAGCTACAAGACACTCACCCCCAACCAGATCGGCACCCTGTTGCACGCCCTCGCCACCCGCCAGATTCCCTGGACCGCGGCCCGGGTCTGGTGCGCCTGCGTGGAGATGCAGGCCATCCGTGAGGCTGCCGGACGCGTCCGCCGCCAACGTCGGGACAAGCGTCCCCTCCAACCGGAGTTCCGCTGGGAGGAACTCGTCGAGATGACCGGCCTGAACCGCCGCATGGTCGCCCGAGCTTTGGCCAGGCTGGAGGCCCTCGACCTCGTCCACTTTCGTTCCGAAAGCATTCACCTTCTTGAAGCTCCGATGCTGGAAGCGGCTGAGACGATCCAGGAACTGTCCGGTGGCCGCAGTCCCAAGCGACCGATTCCCGTTCCGAGGGCCGTGTTGAGGTTCCTGGCCCGCCAGCCGACGGCTGCCTTGGGACGAGTGATGCTGGGGTACGTTGTCCGTGGGTTGACCATCGACCGGCGAGGCGGGGCTGTCCGCTCCGCAGGCACGGTGAAGGCCAGTTGGCTCTCGGGCACCCTGGGCCTGAGCCAACGGGCCGTGCGCTACGCCCAGAGCCGTCTCAAGCAGCTCGGCTGGATCTATCCGGACCGCTGCTCGAAGCAGTGGAAGCTCAACCGGACCGGCGCATGGTTTTCCATTCGGTTGGACTGGGTGCCTGCGGTTGCACCCCTCCCGGTCGAAATCGGCACTCCGGCTGCACCCCCAAGAGAAGACAGGAAAACTCCTTCGGAAGATCAAAACCAAAAACTGGTTTTTTCGGAACGGCGGGGGAGCGAACCCGACCTGAACCGGATCCACCCGAGCGACTTGCACGACCGGGGGCGGCTCCGGGTGCTCTTCCGGCAAGCCGTCCAACGCGGCTGGCTGCGCCACTGCCAATCCGACGCCCTGAACTTCCTCGCCGCCGCCGTCCGCGCCCGTTCGACCCCGGCCCGAGACCCGGTCCGCGTGTTCGTGTCCCTCGTCCGCGAGCGCCGCTGGAACCACATCACCCAGGCCCAGGAAGACCAGGCGCGCCGCACGCTCCGAGAACCGTCCAGCCGACCACCTTCCACCGTCCACGCGATTGGCGATGTCCTGAAGACCCTGCTGCCAGCGCACCTGCGGGGACAATCCGCTCGGCCTCAGCCTGTGGCACACCGACCAGGTCCTCGCCCAGCGGCCAATTCGGATGCATGACTGTTCCAATGCTTTGCCGGCCTACCTCCGGCCTTCGGACTGTGGTAGGCTTTGGAAGAGGGAGGCAGGGGGATTCGATGCCGTTGGAGTACCGGGAGTGGAATGGGGTCCGACAGACGTATCTGTGCGGGAAGAGCCAGCCGGTGTGGTTGGCGTGGGAGCTGGTGAAGCGGCTGGGGCATGTGCCCCGGGCGGCCAAGCGGCTGAGGTGGACACATCGGCAGGTTCGGGAGGCGGTGGACCACGCGGAATGGAACGCGGTGACGATGGCGCGGGAACGGGAGGAGGCGTTGGCGGCGGGATTCCGAAACGATCTCCTGACGGATTCCCCGCATGGTCTGGTGTTCCCGGCCAAGGATTTGGAGAGGAAGCCTGTCCGCCGGAGGCGCCGGTGCTGGCGTTGCAGATGAGGCGCACACATTTCGTGACGTGCGCATAACGGGAGGCATGACTCCAGTGTCCCTGCCATGCCAGCCGCCCCCGATTTCCCGGACGCACATCCCGAAAAAGCGGATTGTCCGAGGCGAGATCCCGGTGCGGCACCGGAAGTTGGACCGGGGGCGCCGGAGGGCGCGCGACAGTGTGATACCGTTACGCCTTGGCCCGCTTCACGCGGGCCTTTCTCTTTCCCTCTTCCTGAACATCCCCGGCCGGCACCTCTGCAGTGGCCCGATTGATCAGCTGACCCAAGTCCAGTTCCAACGCCAACGCGATCTGAAGCAGCGACTCCAGGGTCGGCGTGCGCTTCTGGTTGTCGAAGAGGCTCAAGGTCGTCTGGTGGAGCCCGCAGAGCTTGGCGAGGCGGTACCCGCTGACGCCGCGTTCCTCGCGCGCCTCCTTGAGAAGCTCGAGCACCCGCATGCTGATCCGATGGGCCTGTTCCTTCATGAGTAGATGACCATAGTCGTACTCCGGCCTTGACGGCGATAGATGACCATCGTCTTATGTGAAACCATGTTCCTTCGTCGTCTCGGCATCGATTCCAACGCCACCCCCACGGCCTGCGCCTCCGGCAGGGCCTGTCCGGACATCCTGGAGATGGCCGACGGCTCCATCGCGGTCATCGGCCGCGACATCACCGCGTTGTCACACGGGCTCCCAGCCGGTTCCGGCTGCGGAGAGGACGAACGCATCGTCCGGATCCCGAGGGAGATTCTGCTGCGCGCCCTGCGGGACGGGTCCATCTCCCGTGATGAAAGGGGGCTACCGTAGCGGGTCGGTTTCGTGGTAGGCTTCCCGGAATGGAAGTCGGTTGGTGGTGGTCACATTGGCATGAGGCACTGGAGGCGGTCGGCATCGTCGGCGGACTCCTGTTCACCGGTGTGACCCTGCGCCACGATCTTCAGGCGCGGAAGATTGCGGAGTACCTGACCCAGAGCACCGAACACCGGAGACTTTGGTCCCATTTGCAGCGACGTCCTGGGCTGGGCCGCGTTCTCGAACCCCACCGGGATCTGAACCAGGAACCGCTGCGTCCCGGGGAACGCCGCTTCCTGGAGTTGGTCGTGACCCATTTCCACACCGGCTGGCTGATCGCCCAGTCGGGTCACTCGTTGGTTCCGCTGGGGGTCTTGGCGACCGATGCGGGCTACTTCTTCACCTTGCCCGTACCGGCCGCCGTTTGGTCGGAAGTCCGACCGATGCATCAACCGGAGTTCGTGGCGTTCGTCGAACGCGCGGTCGGCACCGTCACACCTCGCCCTGCTGCTCCTGTTGCCACCAAAGGATGAGGGGCAACGCGGCGAAAGTCGCGATGTCGACGACGATGGCCCAGCCCTCGTGGTTGCGGACGAGCAACGCGTCGTAGGTCCCGTGCAGGAAGGCGATGGGCAAGAGCCGCAGGACCGAGACCCAGATGCGGTCGAAGTCCCACCAATCCTCCGGCAGCGACACCACGGCGATGGCCGACATGACGCCGTGGGAACCCACGCATAGGACGAACCGGACGACATAGATCGTCCAGTCGGCCGAACCCGCGTACATCCGATACGAGTAGGTCAGTGCCTCGACGACGCCGAAGCCGATTCCGGCCATGAAACCCATGGCCGCCCGGACCAGGACTGGATGGAAACAATCGGGCCGGGCAGCGAAGGCCTTCGAGCCTTCCTCCACCAATCCCACCGAGATCGTGTAGGCGAGGATCGTCATCCAGAGCGGGATCATGTCCGAACCCCGGATGAAGGAAGCCACCTGGATGACACCGATGCCGACGCCCACGGGAGCCCCGAAGAGCTTGGCGGCAAGGCCGGGCCCGATGCCATAGAGGCAGTAGACGGCGAGGATTCCGCCGATGGAGCCGAAGGCCAGGCGGGACAGGCTCATCACCCGCGCATCGGGATCGAGACGGAAGAGCCACCAGGCGAAAGGCGTGTAGAAGGCCAACGCCATCAGGGCGAACCCGTAGGGCCAAAGGCTCGACGGTTCGAGGAACGGTCCTGATTGGGACCGCGGGATGAAGTAGACGGCGCAGAGGAGCACCGGGATCCAGAGTCGGTTCATGGGAGTTCGTTTCCGCTGAGGCGTTGGAGATCGGTGAGGGTCCATTCGAGCAGGTTCATCTGCTGGTGCTGGAACTCGAGGAGCGTGGGCAGATCGGACTGGCCCGGGGGCACGGCTCCGACAAGGGACTCGAAGCGGTAATGGAGGAAGTAGACGCCTCCGACACTCGGCAGGTCGTTGAGGAGGACAAACCGACCGCCGGGCTCCGGCACCGGGAGGGACATGATCTCGCTGGGAAGGATCAGCGGCTCGGTACGGCGCTCGTACGAGGTGGTGGTCGAGCTGGAGCTCTCTTTGCCGTAGGTCGTCCCGTAGGAGACCTTCTTCACGAAGTAGGTGACCTTACCGATGTGCTCGGAGATCCAGTTCGCGGTGACATGCGAGTCGTTGCGCAGGAACGTCTTCGAGCGGAACTGTCCGAGGATCTCCTGTCCCTCGTCCTTCCCGTAAACGGCCTGGATCCCTTCGAGGCTTTGGGTGCCGGCCACTGTGACGATACCGCGACTGCGGCCCTCGTTGATCAGGGCGAACAGGCACGGGATCCGGCCGAGGTTCCGGAGCTCGTCGAGGAACAGGAACGTCCGGCGGGACGAACTGTCGGGGAGACTCAAGGTCTCGTCCGAGATCATCTGGAGGAACAGGCGGTGGAACGGCGTGAGCACCTCGCTGTAACGGCGGAGGTTCGGCACGAGCAGGATCCCGCCGGAGTCCTTGGCCCACTGACGGATGCTGAACTCCGTGGTGGCCTTCTCCATGAGCGACGCCACCACCTCGTAGCGCTGCATCGAGCTGAGCAGGCTCGCGATGAGGTTGCTCTCGGTCTTCCCGTCGCCGCGGATGTTGACCCAGATGTGGGCCGTCTCCGGGACCTGTTGGAGCAGGTCCTCGATGCGTTGGGCGGAACGGAGCGTGAGCAGGACATCCCGAAAGGTCCACGTGCCGGGACTGAGCGTGGCGAGGGCCGTCATGATGGCGGCCAGGACCAACCGGGAACTCTGCACCCAGAAGGAGTCCTTGCCGTCCTCGGGCAGCGGGATGAGTGCGGCCGCGACCTGCGCAGCCTCGGCGGCGTTGCGGACGTCCTTGCGGATGGCCCAACGCACCGATCGGGTGTCGAAGGGATTGAAGATCGTGGGGTTGTGCCCCATGGCGACGAGGCGGGGCAGCAGCTCATTCTTGGCGTCGTAGATGAAGGCGCGGTGGTCGGGCAGCTGGGCCACCTGCCGCAGGGCGCCCTGCATCGCGAGGAGGATCAGGAGCGACTTGCCGCTCCCCGGCGAGCCGACGACGAGGAACTGGTGGGTGACCTCGCTCCACGGGAGGCACAGGCCACCCCATTCGAGCTGAGCCCCTTCGAAGCACCGCTGGAAGAGCGGTTCATCGGGCTTGAACCAGCGCCAGGGCTGGTACCAGCGTTTGCGGGGAAGGAAGGGCTTCTGGCCCACCAGCCTCGCGTGGCGGTTGACGACATCGAACCAGTTCAGGAGGAACCGGCCGCGTTCCGGAGTCAGTGTTTCACCCATAAGGCTCCTCCAGTCTGGAGAAGCCTTCGAAACTCACTCCCGGGGACGGAGCCGGTTAAGGCTGGCAAGCGACCGGCAATTTCCTGTCGCCCATTTTCAGGGTTCGGTTGGGCGTGTTTTGGCACCCATTTTCCGACACCGGAACCGCTCGAACCGACAACCCGTGACACTCGCCAGCGTCGAGCGAAGGAAACATTACTCGGGGAGCACGCGCTCCATCCAGAAGTCGACCGCATCCATCCTCCAGAACGAGTCCCGGTCCGAACGGGTGGCCTGGAATCCTCGGCGGCCCATCGCGTTCATCGCCACGGTCAGATACCACATCCGGATGTCTGCGGGCTGATGGGTCTTCCTGCCACCGAGGTCGGACACCTTCTCCTGTTTGCCGTCCGGCCAAACGAGACTCGTGTTCTCGCCCGTGAAGCGGACAGCGGCATATTCCCTCTTCGGCTTGCTGTCGGTCCGCGTCATCACGACGTCCCGGTTGTCGATGTAGAGCACCACGAAACCCTTCTTGGCCATGAGGTTCATGGCCACGGTCAGGTACCAGATGCGGATGTCCGCACTGCCCGGCTCCTTCTTCCCTGCGAGCTCGGTGACCTTCTCCACGGATCCGTCCGGCCAGACGATGCAGGTGTTGTCGTTGTCGAAACGCACCGACGCGAACTCGTTGGTGGTGGCTGAAGGCGGGGTCTCCGCGGCGACGAGCCTCACGCCCAGCAACCAAAGCAGCCCCAGGATGCTTCCGAATCTTCCGATGAATGAGTTCATGTCGATGAGTCTGTCCGAGCCAACCCATTGGGAGCTGTTGTCGGGCAAAAGCAACTGATCGCGCGGGGCGCGTTGACTGGCCCGTCACCGAACCACTCCAAGTCGACCTCACAACGACGGCGACAAGTCCTTGCCGTGCTCGCGGGCCTTGGTAACGGCGAGGTCCTTGGCCACGGATTTCTCCATCGCCCGGATGGCCGCTTGGAAGTCTTTCCCGGCCTGCTCGTGGGTCAGGTAGAACTGGCTCCGGAACCGGGACCGCGACGCCTGCACGTAGGTGCCTTCACGGCTTTGGGCCTCCGGATTCCAGAGGATGAAGGTGTTGTCCACGGTGGCGCCCTGGGCGGAGAAGGTCGTCCGGCAGTAGGCCAACTCGAGGTCCCGGTAGCGGTCGACCGGCACGAAGACCTTCTTCCCGTTATCGAGCTGGAAGGTCGCGATGCGTTGGAAGGGCTGGAAGGCCACGAGTTCCCCTTGGCTGCCATTCACCACGCCGAGCAGGCGGTCGTTCCGCCGAAACAGCACCCGGTCGCCCATGTGGAAGGTGATGTCGTTGCGATCGAAGTAGCCGATGCCCAACTGGCCTTGGGCCTTCCGCAGGGCTTGCGCGCGGAGATTCAGGTCGAGGGCATCCTCGCGGGTCACCGCCAACATCAACGAGCGCTTGGGATCCCCGCTGCGGAACCAGTCTTGGACCAACTGCCGGCTGACCTGTTCCGGCGTGTCGGACAGGCGCAACAGGTTGTCGTGCTGGAGGAGCTTCAGGGCCTTGCGCGCACTTCCCCCGGCCATCTCCTCCACCACCATGCGCAGGAGCGGGTTCTGCTGACGCCGAATCTCTGTGAGTTCGCCACGTCCGAGAACCGATCCGAGTTCGGAGAACATGGAGGCCGAACCGATCGGAGGGAGCTGCTTCTCGTAGCCGACCAACACCAGCTTGGCACCGGACCTTTCGACGTAGCCGAGGAGCTGCCCGTACTTCACCGAATCGAGCATGCCGGCTTCGTCGACAACGAGGATGGTCCTCTTGTCCAAGGGCCTGACTCGGCTTTGGGACTTGGCCCATTGAAAGAGCAGCCGGTCGACCGTATGGCTTCGGATACCAGAAGCATTCTGGAGCTCTTCGGCGGCCCGTCCTGAGTACGCGGCACCCACAACCTGGAAGCCGGACTTCTCCCAAGCCTGTTTGGCCGCAGCCAACAGGGAGGACTTCCCCGTCCCAGCATAGCCTTGGAGTACGGCCACTTGGCCGGACTTCCCCGCAATCTGGCGGAGTCCTTCCAGTTGGCTCGCGGAGAGGTTCTTCCCGGCTCGCACCAGTCGGCGCTCCGGCACGATGTGCCGGAGCGAGTCCTTCAACTGCTTCGAGTGGTCGAGCAGGTACTTCTCCCGAAGTACGACATCGCGGGTCGTGAAGTACCGTTGGCGTTCCCGGACACCCAAGTCGATCAGGCCGCCCAAGGCTTGGGTGACCGCTTCGCGGATCTGGTCGTAGCTGAACGCGTTGGCCTGGTTCCGCTCGAGCGCCCGCTGGAGGAACTGGCGTTCCGTGAAGTGGCTCCGCTTCTCCAACAGGGAGTCGATGGCGGCATGGAGATCCATCTGCGGACGCTTCTCCGGACTGCGTTTGAGCAGACGGTCGAAGTCCTCCGGGGTGATCCAGCGTTCCCGGAAGGCTTCCTCCCGCCAGCGCGCATGGAGTTCTTCGGAAGGCCTCTGCTCCTTGCCCTTGCGGGTGGCCTTGGTGGATTCGGAAGCGGCAGCCGCTCCGGACACCCCGCGGGCTTCGAGGTGTTCGAGCACCTGATGGCGACGCTTCGAGAACCGGGCACAGAGCCACTCGGGGATTCCGGCCACTTCCATCCAGGTCCGCTTCTGGACGAAGTCGATGCCGAGGGACTTCTGGAGCTCATGGGCCAAGGTCTGGCGATAGATCAATCCGCCCAGCATCTTCATGCGGAACAGCTCCAGGGTATAGACGAAGCCGGTCGTGCCGTCCGGTTGGATGCCCGTGTTCACGAGCAAACAGTGGGTGTGGAGATCCGGATCGGACTCACGTGTGGTTCCATGGGTGTGGCGAGAGAAGGTCAGCTTCACCTTCACGAATTCCTTCCCCAGCGGACTGGAGATGCGCGTCCAACCGGCCTCGGCTTCAATCACCTTCAACGCTTTCTCCACGGCCTTCCGTTGGGCCTCCTCGACGGCAGCCCGTTGTTCCGGAGTTCCCAAGGCCCACAACAGCGCGAAGGATTTCGGAGCGCTGAAGGTCAGGTCCCAACCGCCGACGCGTTTGTCGTTCTTACCGCGCCGGACCAGTTGCTCCTGTCCGTCGGGTGATTTGCCGTCGAAGAGGTTCCGGAGTTCATCGGGCTTCACCGCACCCGAAAGCCCCAAGGCTGCAGCGCCCTCGCCAAACCAGAGTCCGTGTCCTTCGACGTCCCCGGCGACGTTCGTGTAATAGCCCAGGTTCTGGACTCCCAGGATGTATTCGGGCGTTCGGAGTGGAGTGGAGATCGTCAACATGGCTTACCCCAGGATGAGTTTTTCCAGTGGATGGGAAACGGGCCTCGACGGCGTCGGAGGCGGAGTCTCCGTGAGTCGGCGGACGATTTCGTCGAGCTGCGAGCGCAGCTCCCGCTGGTTCAAAAGAAGGGCTTCCAGGCGGGTGGCCACATGGGCTCCGGCCTTCTCCTGATGGAGGGCTCGAAGGACCAGTTCCCGGGTATACGCACCGACCGAAGAACCCTTAGGGACGAGTTCGGTCAGCATCGCGAAATGGATGGGATCGAGCCGGAAGGTGATGACGTGGGGTGCCTTTCTCATGGTATACTCGGTAATGGTTGATTCTCAGTGGGATGTGCCCTGTTTTCGGCTGTTGTGGTCGCGCCCGCGGGCATCAGGTGTGTCGGTCCCTGTCGGGGGAATCATCCTGTACGAGGACTCCGGGTCCTGAGAGGCGTGCATTGGGGAGTTAAGTCCGGGTTTACCGGAGGACGGTGGAGTGGGGAGTTCTGAGAGGCTCTGGGGGGCGTGAATGCGGGGGTGAGGCACGGGTGCTGGTGAGAGAGAATGGTGGGAGCTGAGGACGGGCCGGTGGCCCCGGGCCGCCCGCAGGCTCCGCCCCGAACGCAGAGAGAGGGCAGGACATCGATGAGGAGGGGCCCAGAGGAGAGCCCGACGACGAATTCCTCGTCTTCAAACACAGTGGCCTTCCGGTCTTCGGCACCACCGTGCCTGGCGTCCCGGACTCGAGTCGGAGACGCCCTACAAACGAGCAGGCCCCGAAACGGGGCCTGACGCCTCAGAGAACACCCGGACCGTCAGGTACGGCCCGAACCCTGGACTTCGACCGAAGTCCTCGCTGAGAGGCTCCCAAGGCCCAAAACGGGGCCGCCGCGGTGGCGGCCCCAAGGATTCCGAAGGTCAGTAGTCTCCGGGCAACAGGATCGTCGTCGCCTTATGTTGAGTTCCCGAAAATGTTGAGTTCCGCAGGAAGCACGCAGTTCCCCAGCGCTTTGACGC
>CAIYXO010000076.1 GCA_903930165.1 uncultured Verrucomicrobiota bacterium
CCGGAAAGCCATGGCATCAAAAGGGCAGGACCGGACAAAGTAGTTGGCCCACCCCTGAAAGCAAAAGAGGCACGATCCGAAGATCGTGCCTCTTCTTGAAGATCCGTATCGGGATCAGCGACGGCGGCGGAGGGAAGCTCCAACCAAAACCGCGGCACCAAGCACGCCCAGCGCGACCGTGGTCGGCTCCGGAACGTTGGCGGTGATCGCGACGCTGAAGTTGCCGTAGTTGCCGGTCACCTGGTTCAGGGCCCAGTCGTCGGCGCCGGTGCCGGTGCGCTGCCAGTAGTCGGCAGAGGAGATGCCGTTGTTCTCGTGCGGGCTGCCAACGGTGGAGGTCGTGCCACCGATCAGGAGGCCCGCTCCGGTGTTGCCGTTGAAGCTCACCGTGTAGGTGAAGCGCTGGGGCAGGACAACCTGACCACCAGCGTAACCAACGGTCACGGTCTGGTTTCCGGCCAGAATCGGGATGTTCAGACCCGAGTAGAGGAGGGTGTTCGGACGAGCAGCACCGGAAACAGGAGTTCCGCCGGCGTTGTCATAGATGTTGACGTTGATCGTACCACCCGCGGAGGCCGCGAAGTAGTCGAGCGTGATGCCAGTGTAGAGGTAACCGGCCGTCGGCATCAAAACCTCGTCACCAAACTCCAGACCCTGATGGCCGTTGGAGGTCGAGGTGCCGAAACCGAGATATCCGGTGCCGTCACCAGTGGTGGAAAAGATGGTTCCCGCGAAGGCAGAAGAAGCTCCGAGAGCCATCGCTGCCACAAATCCGAATTTCAATTTGGAGGCCATTTTCGTCAATGCTTTGGGTTCTGGTACTGCCCGGCCGTCCCTTCCATGGCCAAGCCTTACCTAGTCAATACTTGCGGACGGGTTAGAAGGTCAAGCGGTTAATTGGAAAGAGAACCAATTCCATCCAGGTCACACAGAAGGCTCAGGAATAAATGCGCAGGAATATGACTCCTTGTCCAAGAAACTGATCGGCCGACATTTACGACCGCCAGTACCGGTCTTCTCCCCATCCTGGGAGGTGGAATCACCAACGAAAATGCGGCCGCTGAGTTGTTCTCAACGGCCGCATCTGTGAAGATCATCCAACCATTCCGAACATCAAGGCGACCGGGGAACCTGAACCGCCCGAAGATACCTTTGAGACTGCCCCGGGCTCGGCGGGATCGGAACCGTCAGGGTTACCCCGCTTGCCACGTTCGTGGAGATCGGAGTCCAGACGATCGGCGGAATGAAGTCCGGAGATTCGTCCAAACGGTAGGTTTCGCCCGGAATCGAGTCCCAAGTAATGGACTCGATCAGACCATCCGCCCCCAAGACCGGTTTGAGGACCAAAGGAGCCCCGATCACCAGGATCCCGCCGCTCTGGATGCTGACGCGCACCCGGAACGTGAGGGAATTGGTCGTTGGCAAGGTCACGCGGAGATACCAGTCGCGGGCCAGCGACGCCGTGTTCGTCCCACTCCTCAAGACCACCAGTTCCGATTCGGTCCCCGGACGGATGCTGCTGTAGCTCGTCAGCGAAACCGGCAGCGGCGCATCAGGACTGACCACCAGATCGGCCGGCCCTTGTAGTTCATAGATCTCGAAGGCCAAGGCTTCGACCGGTCCGGGGTTCGGGAAGTAGAATTCCTGGACAGTAGGCCCGCCGGCCGTTCCACCCAAAAGACCGAAGCCGGCGGCCACCTCGAGGAGGTCTACCGAGGTCTGCCGGACTTCGCCGACGATCGAGTAGCCCGAGGGCAAACCTCCAGCGCTGACCACCTGGAAGTACCATCGTCCTCCGGAGACCACCACCGGCTGCGAGCTGGTGGTCAACACGATGTCCTCATCGGCGGTTCCAGCCCGGTCGCTTTGGACATCAAAGGCCGTCGTGCTCGGCAACGGCAGTCCGCGGCGTCCCGACAGGACCAGGTCCTCGTCGAGCGAACGCAGCGATACCCGCAGCCCGATCGCGTCATCGGGGACGTCGATGAAGTAGTAGTCGGGACTCACGCCGTCGTTCGCGCGGTCCTGCGGGGTTCCGGGGATCAGGCGTCGGATGTTCTCACCCGGCTCGGTGGCGCTGACCGTGTACCGGACCGGCGTGGTCCCGGATACGTTGACCACCGCGAGGTACCAAAGCCCGGGCGTCAACGGCACCGGCGTGCTCAAGGCATCGATGGTGATCACCTCGTTCGAGATCCCCGGATTCGAGGAACGGTAGTCGAAGCGGTTCAAGTTCGGCAGCAGCGGCGCACGGATGGCCACCAGGGTAACGTCGGCACTCGGGGAGAGCACGGTGAAGTTGACTCCCTGGGTGTTGTTGGTGGCCACCTCGTAGGAATAGAACTCGGCGAGCGCCGGATTGAGGTTGGTGGCGACCAGCGGCACCCCGTTGGTCAACGGCGTGATGCGGATCCCGAAATCGGTGCGGATGGCGAAGACATTGGTTCCCGTCGCATCGAAGGTCCGGACGGCCATGTAGTATCTCTGGCCGCGGGGGAGCAGCGGCGGGAGGTTGGTATCGATGACGGAGGTAGACTGGAATCCCTCGAGCACAGGCCCTGCGAGGAGGACGTCGGTGTCCTCGCCCAGTTCCGGATCGGGAAGCCCGCTGTCGCTGTAGAGCAGGTAGAGCGGAGGTCCGGAGACATTGATCAGGACGTTGGTGGACCGTTCGGCCTCATAGGGCACATCGACGATGAAGTACCGGGTCTCCCCGGCCACCATGTTGGTGACATACTGCACCCCGTTGGTCAGGCGGACCGCGGGAGTGTTGGTGGGCATGAAGGTCAGGCGGAGCTGCCAGTCGAGCAGTTGTCCGGACAATTCTCCACGTGCGTCGGTCAACTGGAGATTCCAGTCGCCCGTACCGGGACGTCCCAGAAGCGGCCGGATGGGTTCCTCGGGAAGATAGGTCAGGGTGCTGCCCGACTGGTCGATCCAGATCCGGCCGATCTCGAGCCCGGGCAGCAGGTTGGTGTCCCCGGTGGCCGGAAGCAGTGCCCGCAACTCAAGCGGCGCGCGGTCGACCCCGACCGTGAAGGCGACGCGGTTGGTGACCCAATCCGGGGTGCCGTCGATCCGGGAGCGGAGCAGGTCCTCGACATAGACCTCGGCAGCCACCGGATTGGTGGCCGCGGCGGAGGCGCGCGTGGTGAAGAACGCGGTGTAGGGCTGTCCGACGTTGAGGTCGAAGCGGGTCAGTATCGACGAGTTCCGAAGGTCGAGCACCTGCGATTCGGAACCGCCGACGGACAGGATCTCGACGGCGTTCGTCAGGATCTCCCAGCCCTCGATCAGGTTGGTGCCCGCCGGATAGGCGCCCAAGGCCAGTGTTTCCCAGTCGTTGGACAGGATGGTGGCCGGCTGGGCACGGCTGAGATAGGGAGGCTGGGCGAACTTGATCGGCGTGAAGACCTCGTTGGTCCGGTCGCTGAAGACCGCGAAGGCGCGGTTGGTGACGACTCCGGTCTCCGTGATGACACCCGCAGGCGAGGAGATCACCCGAAGCCCTCCGGACACATCCCGGAAGACGGCGCTGACGGAACCGGGCCCGTTGCCCCAAGGCGGCGCTTGGCCTACGAGCAGCGCGGGACCGAAGATGTTGCTGGAAGCGTTGAACCATCCGGCAACGACCATGGATTGGTTGCCCGATGCGGGACGGACCCAGGCATCAAGAGTGAATCCGGGCCGCGAACTGACGATGGCGGTCTCGGCATTGGTCACGGTTCCTCCGACGGAACCGCCCGGGAACAGGAGCCCGCCGTTCACCTGCCCTTCCACCGGCAGAACGCTGGCGACAGGCCAATCCGCGGTCGCTCCGGCGACGAGTTCAACGCCGCTGGAATCGAACGGCCAAAGCGAGACGAGGCCCTGTACCGACTGCGCGACACGCTTTCCACGACCGAACGTGCCGTCCTCAAAGAGGCGACGGACCTCGTCAGAACGGAGGGCGCGCCTCCAGACCCCGACGTCGTCGAGCCGGATCGGCAAGGCGGCAAATTCCCCGGCAGGCGAATGCCCGAGACGGAACTCGGAGGCCGGGTTGGTCAGGGCCCGCGGCACGAATCCGGAACCCACCACCTCGCCGTTGAAGTAGAGGGTGGCGGCCTGGAGCGTACGGTCGAGGGTCAACGCCAGGTGGTGGTAGTTGCTGGTGAGCAGGACGCCACCGAGCCCGTTGGTGCTGGCCAGTCCCCGGTTCTCGAACAGAAGCGAGCCCAAGCCGGCGGGCGAAACCAGACGGAGCGCGAGATCCGAGGCCCGCTCATGGGTCACCCGGACCGCGACGTCGAGGTCGCCGACAGGACGGCCGTCGGTGACGGCGATGCTGGAAACGGCACGGGCGACGTCGGAGAGGTTCGTGGCGCTTCCTTCGAGGGTGCTGGTGAACCTGCCGGCGAGATTCCGTTCACCGTACATTGCGACATCGAAGCACAGCTGCACGCCGCTGGGATTGCGGAAAAGGACGAAGTAGTAGCCGGTCTGCAAC
>CAIYXO010000077.1 GCA_903930165.1 uncultured Verrucomicrobiota bacterium
GGTCTCGATCATGTCGAGCAGCGTCGCCTCCGGGGCGTCGGCGCGGTTGCCCATGAAGGCGATCACGCCGGTCACCGCGTCCTCGGTGCGGATGGGGAATCCGATGGCGGAACGGAGGCCGGCCTCCGCCGCCTCGGACCCGCGCAGGAAGCCCGAGGATCCGCCGAGCGCCGGGAAATGGACCGGCTCGCCGTCGCGGTGGATGCGGCCGATGAGGCCTTCGCCGGTCCGGATGCGGAGGGTCCTCGTCCTTTCGTTGAGGGCCCGGAACGGAGCGGTGCCCGGGTTCCAGACCTCGCGACAGACGAGGGAGTCGACGGACTCGTCGAAGAGCCAGAGCTCGCCGTGGCTCCATTCCTCGGCCTCGCAGAGGATCCGAAGGACGGCGGGGATCGCCTCGTCCACCGAGGGCAGTTCGGCCAGCACCCGGACCACGGCATGCTCGGTGTTGCGGCGGACCTCCAGGTTGTGGCGCTCGGTCACGTCGGCGAGGATGCCGTGCCAGATCAGGAGTCCGGGATCGCCCGGGGACGGGTGCGCGCCACCCTCGATCCAGATGAGGCCCTTGCGCGGATGGATCACGCGGAACACGTCGTACCAGGGGGCGCGGGCGCGGACGACCTCGTCGATGTGGGCGCGGACGCGGGCGAAGTCCTCCGGATGGATCCGTGCGAAGGCGGGTGCGGCGTCGGACTCGATGTCCTTCGGATCCAGTCCGACGACCTCGAAGAGCTTCGGGCTGGCGTCCGGGAAGGACATCGAGCCGTCGGGCCGGACAAGGAAACTGAACAGGGCCCCGGGCACGGAGGCGGCGACCGTGGCGAGGCGCGACTGCAGGCGGAACCGTTCCCGAAGCACCTCCTCGGCCTGCTTGCGTTCCGAGATGTCCTGGAACGAACCGAACACGCGGACGATCCGGTCCTCCTCGCGGACCGGGCGTCCCAGCGTCCGGACCCAGCGGCGCATGCCGCCCGGGGTGGTGAGCTCGAGTTCGAGGTCGTACGGTTCCCCGTCCCGTGTGGCCCGGAGAAGCGCCTCCTCGAGCCGAAGCCGGTCCGCCCCCGAATAGAAGCCGAGCACCCGTTCCCTCGAGGCGTCCTCGCCCTGGGGGGCGCCGTGGATCCGGGCCACCTCGGCCGTCCAGTGGCCCGTGCCCGTGGACACGTCGAAGGACCATCCGCCGACGTGGGCGAGTTCCCCCGTTTCGCGGAGGATCGCCTCGTGGAAGCGGAGCTCCCGTTCCACCTGGTTGCGCCGTTGCAGTTCCAGCTCGAGGTCGGCGGTCCTTTCGGAGACGCGACGACCGAGGGTGGAGACCAGTTCGGCCAGGTCCCGGCGGGCCTTGATCGCGGAGGCGGCGAGGGCTGAGACGACCAGGACGAGCGCGGTCGTGGCGGGGAGGAACCAAGGTCGCTCCTGGATCGGGCGCTGTCCCACGATGAACTCCAGCGAGGCGGGGCTGGCGTCGAACTCGCCGGTGCCGTCCTGGCAACGCACCTCGAGGCGATGGACTCCGCGGGACAGTTCGGTGGTCGGGGTCCGGAACGCCGGTGACGGCGACGACGGAGACCAAGGGCCGCCGTCGAGCCGCCACGAGAAACGGTGGTCTTCGCCGGACGGACCCGGAAGCCAGCGTTCAAGGCCGGTCGCCGCCGCGGCGAACGGCTCGCCTTTGAGGATCCGAGCCGGCCCGGCGACGCGGGTCTCCGGGGGAACCCTCGAGGAGCGGTACCTCCCCACGCCGTCGCCCCAGTCCATCCAGAAGGCGCCATCCTTCCCGAGCACCACATCGGACACCCGTTCCGGCACCGGGATGCGCACCATCACCGGGACGGCCTCTGGGGAGGAGTCGATCTTCCAGAACTTCCCGAATCCGCCGCAGGTGAGGGTTCCGTCGAGGTTCAGTCGGAGGGTTCCCTGGACCTCCGCCGGGAAGACGCTCCAGCGTCCGTCACGGAGGCGGGCCAGACCTCCTTCGCCGCCGCTGCCATCCATGCAGGCGAACCACAGCTCGGCGCCGCGTTCCACGCAGCCGATGACGCGGAGCGCGGGGAGGTTGGTGACCGCCTCCCAGGCGTTGGCGCCCGCGGGCCATCGATGGACGCCGGCGTCGCCGAAGAGCCACATGTCGCCCCGGCGGTCGACCAAGGCGCTGGTGGAGAACCGGCTGAACCGGTCGGCCGGGAGGGGTCGACGGCGGAGCGTCCGTCCTCCCAGGTGGAGGAGGCTTCCGTCGGTGCCGGGGCCCCGGTCCCCGCCGATCCACACGCCGTCGCCCTCGGGGGCCACCAAGGTGTCCAGGGTTTCCATCCCGACCAGTTCCTCGGGCTGGAAGCGGGTCCAGACCCCTTCGTGGAAGGATGCGACCCCAAGGCGGCGTTCGTCGACCCGGCCCGCCAACCAGAGACGTCCCAAGGGGTCCACGACACCCGTGACGATCCGGTCGAGGCCCGTGTCCTGTTTGTCGAAGCGGCGTTCCCGCGTCTTCTCGAATCGGTGGACGTTGGTGTCGTTCCAACCCCAGACGACCCGCTTCGCCGGGTCGTGAAGCATCCCGGTGAACGTCTCCGCGCCCGACTCCCACCGTCCTTCGTGATGCCGCAGGCTTCCGGGTCGCGCTTCGGCGGCGCTCCGGTGGCTGGAGAACCGGATCCCGCCCTCGTCGTCCGCCACCCGTGGCGGCGGCGGCCCCGGGAACTCGCGGAACTCGGACGAGTCCCGAGCCCAGCGGACCAGGCAACCGAAGCCGACGACCCAGACCGAGCCGTCCGGGGCCTCGCGGATGTCCTCGGAGTAGCCACCCGGCAGCGGATACGCGGCCGAGACCGGTTCCCAGCTTCCCGAGAGCCATTCGACGACCATGCCATGTCCGGATGGGGAGATGCCGCTGGCGAGAAGGCGGCCGTCCCGCGTCGCGCAAAGTCCATACCGATGGGACATGCCCGGCGGAGCGGCCTGCCAGGCGTTCCCCGTGCGGAAGCGGAGGGCGTTCCCGGAGGAGAAGACCAAGCCGGTCTCCGGGGTTTCGGCGAGAGATCCCGAACCGAAGGAGACGGAATCATCCTTCGGCGGTTCGAGGTCCGGGACCCATCGTTCGCCTTCGCGCCGGGCCACGCCGGCGAGGGTCGCGGCAAACTCGCCCCCCTTGGAGTCGCGGAAGTAGTTGACCACATAGCCGCTCGGGAGGCCGTCCGACATCCGGTAGGTGCGCCACCGGCCGCCCTGGAACCGGGTCAGGCCGCCGGCCGCCCCTGCGTTGGGCCAGCTGTCGCAGCAGAACCAGATCGCCCCGGTCGGGTCCTCGATGATCCTCCGGACGTTCGGGCCGGCGAGGTTGGTCTCCGTTCCCATCGTCCGGAAGGAGTGTCCGTCATAGATGCCGGCCCCGCGGTCCGTGCCGACCCACAGGTCGCCCCCGCGGGTCACCATCACGGCCCGGACGAAGTCGCTGGGCAGCCCTTCGGCACGTCCGTGGCGGCGCCAGGTGTAGCCGTCGAATTCCCTCAGGCCGTCCGAGGTCGCGATCCAGGCGGTGCCCCGGCGGCCGACCCCGCCACCGGTCTCGAAGGCGATGTTGAAGATGTTGGCGCGTGAAAGCCCCGCGACGTCGGCGAGGTTGAGCAGCTTCCAGGTCTGGTCCTTCCGCTCGGGCACCGCCACAGGCGCCGCGAAGACGGCGGACGCCAGCCCCATCCAAAGGGAGGCTGCCAGGACGGTCTGGAGAAGGCGTCGCATCACGGTCGACTCATCCTGCCCGGTTTCGGGGCCCGGCTCTCAACCGATTTTGCTCCGTGGAACCAAGATCCTGCCGGTTGTCGGCATCCAGCCGGGGTCCGTGCGGTCTCGGTTTCCACATGCGGTTCACGTCGTGGACGGAGTCGGGCCGGGGGGGGCGGGTGTCGGGTGCAGCAGCTTGCGGATCTCCGCGATGAAAACATCGATGGAGAACGGCTTCTCGAGGATCTGGTTGGCGCCGAGGGAACGGGCCATCTTGAGATAGCCTTCCGCGTTGAGGCGTCCGCCGGCCGACATGGCGATGATCGGCAGTGCGGGGTGGTCCTTCCGGATCCGGAGGATCAGCTCGATGCCCTCCACGTCGGGCATGATGATGTCCGTGACGACGAGGCTGAACGGCTCCTTGGACAGGAGCTTGATCGCCTGCCGTCCGTCGCCCGCAGTGCGCACGGTCAGGCCGTTCCGCAGCAGAACCCTCTCGAGCAGGTTGCGGAGGTCGGTGTCGTCGTCGACGAGGAGGATCGGCTTCGGGGAATCAGGCATTGTGGGAGGAGTGGAGGATCTCGCGGACGCGTCCGGCGAGTTCCTCGAGGGAATGGGGTTTGGCGATGACGCCGCGGATGCCGAGTCGGCGTGCCTCGTCGGAAGGGGCGGCGTCGAGGTTGCCCGAACTGAGGAGTACCGGAAGCCCGGGCCGTATCTCAAGCACCTGACGGGCGAGTTCGAGGCCGTTCATCCCGGGCATGTTGAGATCGGTGATGAGGACCGACCAGGTCGACGGCGCCGCGCTCAGCGCGTCGAGGGCGGCCGTGGGATTGGTGAATCCCTGGACCTTGTACCCGAGACGCTCGAGGAGGATCGTCGCCACCTGCACCAGGGGACGTTCGTCGTCGACGTAGAGGATGCGCTCGCCGTTGCCGGGGTGGACCTGACCCACGGCGTGGGGCTGAGGTTCGGTCGCCGGATCCGCGGGCAGCAGGATCTCGAAGGTGGTTCCCCCGCCCGGGCGGCTGCGGACGCCGATGGCACCACGGTGTCCCTTCACGATGCCGTGGACCACGGAGAGTCCGAGTCCGCTTCCCTGTCCGGGTGCCTTGGTGGTGAAGAAGGGGTCGAAGATGCGCTCGAGCGTCTCCGGGTCCATCCCCTTGCCGGAGTCGGCGACCGAAAGCAGCACGTAGGGACCATCCGGGAGCTCGCCCTGGGCCGGCCCGTCCGGCGAGGGCAGGGAAAAGGAACGTGCGGAGAGCGTGATGACGCCGGGATGGCCCTCCATCGCATGCCAGGAGTTGGTGGCGAGGTTGATGAGGATCTGCTGGAGCTGGGTTTCGTCCCCGAGGATCTCGGGCAGCGGTTCCTCGACGGCGATCTGGATTTCCACCGTGGTTGGGAGGGTGGCACGCAGGAGACGTCGCCCCTCCTCCAGCGCCCTGGAAAGCTGGAGGCGTCGCGCCTGCTGGGGCTGGGGGCGGGCGAAGGCGAGGATCTGGCGGACGAGGTTCGCGGCGCGATTCGAGGCGAGGAGGATCTCCTCCAGGCTGCGGTCGGCAGGGTGACCCGGCGTGAGGTCCAGGCGTGCGACGTGCGCGTTGCCGGAGATGACGCCGAGGATGTTGTTGAAGTCGTGGGCGATCCCTCCGGATAGCAGGCCGATCGCCTCGAGCTTCTGGGCCTGTCTCAGCTGTTCCTCGAGCCGGACGCGGTCGCTGATGTCGGTGCAGACGAGCAGTTCGGCCGGGGCGCCCTGCATCTCGATCCTCTCGCTGGAGGCGAGGAAGGTCAGGGAGGATCCGTCCTTGGCCCTCGCCTGGAGTTCGACACCGCGGAGCACGGATCCCTTCTGGTTGGACTCCTTGGGGAAAGTCCAGATCCCCAGTTCGACGGGGTCGCGTCCGAGAAGCTCCTCGCGTCCGTATCCCAAAGTCCGGACGAAGGAATGGTTCACCTCCAGGATCCGGCGGTCGGGCAGGCTGAGCATCGCCTTGACCGTCGGGCTGAACTCGAAGGCCTTGGAGAACCGGGATTCGCTTTCCCGAAGGCTCTGCTCGGCGCGCTTGCGGGTGGTGATGTCGCGGACGATGGCCTGGAGGCAGTTTCCCCGGAGACCGACCACGCGGCTGAGGCGCACCTCGCATTCGATGGCCGACCCGTCCCGACGCAGGTGCCGCCACTCGAAGGCCATCGGATCCCCGGACAGCACGGTGTCGATGATCGTCGCTGCGCGCGCGGAGGAATCGGAGCCGTCGGGTTGTGTGGGAGGGGAAAAGCGTGCCGGAGGCTGGCCGATGATCTCCTCCCGCGCGACGCCGAACAGGGCCAGGGCGGCGGGGTTGCAGTCGGTGAAGACATGTCCCTCCATCAGCAGGATCGCATCCGGCGCCGACTCGAAGAGGGCCCGGAAGTTGACTCGGCTTTCCGTGGCGAGGTGTTCCAGTTCGATCATCCGGTCGCGTTCGCGCAGGAGGAGGCTTTGGCGGAGCACCGCGAGCACGAGGGTGATCGACGCGCCGCTCAGCACGAGGGTCCGCAGTTCGGCGGAGGAGGAATGGAGGGCGAACTCGATCCCGACCGCGGTCGCTGCGCTGAGCACCACCCCGATCGGCAGGAGCCGGAGGAAACCCTCGCAGCGGCGTTCCCGTCGGGGGCTGTCGTCGGAGGCCGAGGACCATCCCATCACGCCGATTCCCGTGGAGAGCCCGACGATCGAGAAGAGCGTGTTGAAGAAGGTTCCGCTGGGAGGCTCGTGGGTGACGTAGATCGCGTTCCAACGGAGCCACAGGAGGCTGTTGAGGATCGAGCTGACCAGGAGCGTGATCCAGGCCCAGTTCCTCCGCAGGCGCAGCGTCGGGACGGCCACGACCAGCCCGCAGACCGCGGCCAGCAGGCTCACCGGGTAGGCGATCATGGAGGCCAGCTTGACCATGGAAACGCTGTTCTGGTGGGGCAGGTACAGCGCGAGGGCCAGCACCACC